>NZ_BAAILO010000381.1:267963-339047 GCF_054589115.1 Cupriavidus sp. 8B
GTGCGCCACCTTGCAATCCACCATCACCGCGCGCAGGTCGCGCTTGTATTTGGCGAGCGCCGCGTACAGCAACAGCTTGCGCTCATGCTCGGGCAAGTCCAGCACATGGCTGAGCATGTCGATATTGCGTACCAGCAGCACGCGCTCGCCGTCGAGACGCGCTGCCAGCGCAGCCGCCGACGCGTCGAACACGGCAAACATATCCTTGGCGTGATGCTTGACGTACTCATCCAGGTAGTAGAACAGCGCGCTCTCATCGAACGCGCTGTTCCATTGCCCGTGCCGCTCCAGGAATTCTTCGGGCGTGAGGCGCGCGGCGCCCTTCCAGGCCGGCATATCGGCGCAGCGCGCGGCAAGGAAGCGCTGGACGCGCAGCACCACGCCGTACGGCCACACCATCTCCTGGGCGCTGACCGTCAGGATGTCGTTGATATTGCTGCGCAGGTTGAATCTTGGCCCGAGCGAGCACACGACCCGCAGGGCGAACTGGGCGCACATCCAGTCAAGCGCGGAGGTGCATGGCGCGCCGGTAGCGGCACGCAGGAGGGTCGAGCGGTCGTCTTCGGCGAAACGGGTGAAGTCCATGGCCTGGTCCTCTCGCACGGGGGAGCGCCGTGGCCGGCGCGGCGAAATGCTCGAATGGCTCGTCTTTTTCCTATGCTAGCGCGCTTTGTGGCAGATCGGGCATTGCCGGCAACCCTGTGCCGTGCGAGAGCGCGCATTTTGTCGCAGCCGCGGGAAGACATCGCCAAATCGGCGTATAAAGACGGCTGCGCGGCAGCGATTCAATGCATTGCACAAAATTCCACCAAATAAGAATCATTATCGTTTATACTGGGCACCTGACACGCTGCCTCGAGAGCGGCGCTCCCACCGGCATCACTGTTGAAGGAGCGTTTATCATGGAATTGCTGCTTAGCTTGCTGGTCGGTTGTGGCATCTCGCTGATCCTGTTCTATCGCAAATAGGCCCTATCGCTAATAAAGCCGGCGCCGCGCCAATTCGCCGACATCTGCTGTTTTCTCATGTTCGATCAACGTTTTTTCAAGATCACGCTCGCCGTCCTGCTGTTCCACGTCGGCCTGCTTTACCTGATCCAGAGCGGGCTGGGGCGCAAGATCACGGAGGCCGTGATCTCGCCTGAAATCGTCGCCCGCATCATCCCGCTCGAGCCGCCTCAAAAGCCCGCCGTCGAGACGCCCAAGCCAAAGCCGGAAGCCCCGCCCAAGCAGGTGAAGGTGACCACACCCAAGCCTGCCACGCCGCAACCGCGCCCCACGCCGACGCCGGTGGCATCGCTGCCGCCTTCGCCCAATGCCGTGGAAGCGCCGCCCGCGCCGCCTGCACCACCGGCGCCGCCTGCGCCCGCCCCCGAGCCGCCCGCCGCTGTGTCGGCAGCGCCACGCGCGGTTGGCATCGGCGAGATCCAGTGCAGCCCGCCGCAACCTGCCTATCCGTCGCAATCGCGCCGCATGGGTGAAACTGGCAAGGCCGTGGTGCGTCTGACTACAGACGAGACCGGCAAGGTGGTCAAGACCGCGGTCGTGACCTCTAGCGGGTCCTCCAGGCTGGACCAGGCTGCCGTGGACGCGGTGCAACGCATGCGCTGCAAGCCCTATCTGGACAACGGTCGTGCCGTGGCGGTTACCGCCCAGCAGCCGATCGGGTTCGAACTCAACTGATTTCAATACCGACCTTACCAGGAACCCAACATGCAGGACCTCGGACTTTCTCACCTCTGGACGCAAGGCGATTTCGTCATGCGCACCACCGCCATCATTCTGCTCATCATGTCGCTGGCTTCGTGGATCGTGATTCTCACGAAGGCGTGGGATCTCTTCCGGCTCAAGAAGATGGCGAATGGCGCTGAAAAGCAGTTCTGGCACTCCGACGATTTCGACCACGCCCTCGAAACCCTCGGCAGCAGCGAAGCCAACCCGTTCCGCACGCTCGCCATGACCGGCAAGGAAGCCGCGCAGCACCATCGCGCCAGCCAGCCGCAACTGCACGACGTGATGGACATCTCTGACTGGATCACCCGCTCGCTCAAGAGCGCCATCGACGAGGCCGTTGCACGCATGCAATCGGGCCTGGCCGTGCTGGCTTCCGTCGGTTCCACGGCGCCGTTCGTTGGCCTGTTCGGCACCGTGTGGGGCATCTATCACGCGCTGATCAACATTGGCGCCTCCGGCGTGCCAACCATCGACAAGGTGGCAGGCCCGGTGGGCGAGGCACTGATCATGACCGCTTTCGGCCTGGCCGTTGCGATCCCCGCCGTGCTCGGCTATAACGCACTGACCCGCGGCAACAAGGGCGTGATCTCGAAGCTCAATCGCTTCGCCCACGACCTGCACGCCTACTTCGTCACCGGCGCCCGCGTACGCCCGACCAGCGCCGGTGCGCGCGCCGCTGATGACAACAATGTGCGCCTCGCAGTCAAGAATCAGTAAGGCCGCAAGCAAGGCAAAAAGGAAGTCATCATGGCATTCGGCACCCTCGACTCGGACGAAAACGAAGTAATGAGCGAAATCAACATGACGCCGCTGGTCGACGTCATGCTGGTGCTGCTGATCATCTTCATCATCACCATCCCCGTGATCAACCACGCGGTCAAGATCGACCTTCCGCGTGCCACCAACACGCCCAACGATCCCAAGCCGCAGAATATCAACCTGTCGATCGACGCCAGCGGCAAGGTCTTCTGGAACCAGGCCGAGATCGATGAGCCCACGCTCGAGGCCAACATCGCGCAGGCCGCGCAGCAGCAGCCGCAACCCGAACTGCACCTGCGGGCCGATCGCGACGTGCGTTATGAGCGTGTGGCAGAAGTCATGGCAGCCGCGCAGCACGGCGGATTGGGCAAGATCGGTTTCATTACGGAACCCAAGCACTAGCGTTAGTCGCGCCGCACCCTTTGGGCCGGCAGCGAACATCGACAAAAAGGGCACTCCATGGAGTGCCCTTTTTGTTTGCGTCGGCCCGCTAGCCCGATTAAAAATCCCTATTGTAATGATAACAATTCTCATTTAAGATTGGACCAACTTGAACCCGGTCGTGACAGCACGCAGTCCCGCGTTGCCGCCACAGACCACCGGACCGGAGCCCACCCATGAGCACCCTGACCCTGCCGCTGTCGCAACCGCATGAAGTCACCCGCCGCCGCCTTTCCCTGCGCCGCGTGGAAGTCAATTCCAACAAGGCTGCGCAGGCGCGGCGCGAAAACCCCGCCAGCGCGGCTATCGAATCGATGAAATCTGCCGTAGCTGCCCTGCCCGCCCGGATCGAAGCTCTGGTGCGCGATAGCCTTCCCGCAGCGCCCGCCGGCGATGCAGTGCCCCTGGATTCGTTGATGCGCGGCACCAACCTGCTGCCGATCCTGCATAACGGCGAGGTCTACACGCTGCGCATCACGCGCTATGGCAAGCTGATCCTGACGAAGTAACCGCGCACAGGCGTAAGCCCGCGCCAGCGCAAGCCATGCCGCGGGAGACCATGTAACGCTGTATGGATTTCTATGGATGCAGGAAGGGCTACCGGAACCGGCAGCCCGGCGCTAATGCCCCTCGACAGGCTTCAGCATCAGGGAGCAACAGCAATTTGTTCCGCAATAAGCAGGAGGTGCCTGGACAGTGAGCCGCGCTCACTGTCGGCACTACGCCCGCCTCTGCTTGCAGACGAGTATCAGACGCCCAGGGCGGCAATGCCCGCGCGCGCGATCTGTGCGTCTTCGGTCGACTTCACGCCCGACACGCCAACCGCACCCACTACCTGGTCATTGACCACGATAGGCACACCACCCTCCAGCATGCCTTGCAACACCGGCGCGGTCATGAACGAGTGACGGCCGTTGTTGATCATGTCTTCGTAGACCTTGGACTCGCGACGGCCCAACGACGACGTACGTGCCTTCTCGGTGGCGATATAGCTCGAGATCGGTGCGGCGCCATCCAGGCGTTGCAGTGCCAGCAGGTGACCACCATCGTCAACGATGGCAATCGAAACCGCCCATTGGTGATTCTTGGCTTCCAGCTCGGCTGCGGCCAGTACCTTCTTCACATCATCTGCCGTCAGCACGGTTTTTTGCTGCATACCACTCTCCTCGAAGATCATTTCAGTGAGCCGGAAGTATAGCGCCACGGCCCTTGGCATGACCATGCCACCACCGTCCTGGCACCTGCCCGCAAAAAGCAAAAGACCCGCTCGACGCGGGTCTTTTGATGATTCACGGCGTTGCTGAATGCGGACTGCCGAAGCCCTCAGGGCTGCGGGCTTGTGTCCGGCAAACTCAGGCTCCGTCGCTGAACTGGTCGCGGCGATCGCCAACCTTGGCGCCGTCGGTGAACGGATCAACCTTGCGTGCGCCGTCGGTGTACGGGTCAACCTTGCCAAGCTTGGCGCCATCGGTGTAGGGATCGACCTTGCCGATCTTGGCGCCATCGGTGTAAGGGTCTGCCTTGGCAATACCGGCTGCAAAGGCGGAGGCGGAGAGTGCGGAGAGGGCGGTCAGGGCTGCGATCGCCACCAGGCTGTTTTTGATCTTCATGGGCGGATCCTCTTGGGAATTAGGTCGTGCTGGAGGGGCGCTGGATGATGAAGCATTGCGGAATCTTGTCATCACGGCGTCACAGCAGCAGTATAGGGGGAAACCCTAATAACGATATGAGCGCCGGTTTGACCTGTCTCTTCAAATTTTTTGAACCTGCTGATAACTATGGAACCTTGTCCCGACTGCCGCCTACAGTTTGTCTCCCAGGGCTATGCCTGAAAAACGAAAGGGCCCCGCAGGGCCCTTTTCACCAGCCTGCGCGAGGCAGGTCGTTCATGCTTATCGCCAGTGGCGTCCATGTCCCGGGCCATAGTGGCCCCGGCCATAGTAGCCCCGCTCGTAGTAGCCGCGGCCGTAGTAACGCGGGCCATAGTAGCCCGGGCCGTAGTAGCCCGGGCCCGGACCGTAATAGACCGGAGGCGGACCATAGTAGACAGGAGCAGGCGCCATGATCACGGGCGGCGCGGCAATATAGGCTGGGGGCGGATAGTACGCCGGGCCGCCGACAACAACGCCAGGCACGCCAATCGCCACGCCAACGCTCACATGGGCCATTGCCGCACTGGATGCCAGCGCCCCAAGCAAAGCGAGTCCTGCGAGCCACCAACGTTTCATGATCCTTGCCTCTTGCAATGCGTTATTCGATACAAGGTATTGTAGGTTCTTGAAAAAAAGCAGGTGAAACCGAGAACGTTACATTGTTACCAGGAGTAACAATCGACACATAAACACGCTGCCCCCGCCCACTTGGCTGCCTGCGGCGCAAATCCCGCGCGGAGCTTGCATCACCGCGCCCAACCGACCACAATATCGGGCTTGCCGTGCGGCCGTGGAGAAATTGGTAGACTCAGCAGACTTAAAATCTGCCGCCTTTACGGGCTTACGGGTTCGACCCCCGTCGGCCGCACCAGCATCCACCCTTCCCTCGGCTTCGCGTGCTCAGGCCACCGCCGCGCACAACAGCGCGCCACCGCACACCAGGAACACAAACAACAGACCGGCCAGAACCAGGGGCTTGCGCCCGGCGCGCAGCAAGGTGCCAATGCGGGTGTGCAAGCCAATTGCCAGCATCGCGCAGGCAAGCAGCCAGTTATCGAAGTCAAGCAGGGCAGGCTTCCAGTCCTGGGGCACGAGGCCCGCGGAATGCACGGCCATCACCGCCACAAACCCCACCGCGAACCACGGAATCGCCTTCAGGATAGCGCCCCAAGGACGCCCGCCTGCCGCCTTCGCGCCTTTGCCCTCTTCCTCGAGCCCGATGCCGGCCTTCGGCAACAGCGCCAGCACCAGCAACAGGGGGCCCAGCGCCAGCACGCGCACCATCTTGGTCACCACGGCGGCATCCGCGGTGGCATCGCTGACCATCTTGCCCGATGCGATGACCTGTGCCACTTCGTGCAGCGTGGCGCCGGTGTAGATGCCAAACGTGCGCTCGCTGATGGCCAGGTGCCAGTGCTGCGTGGCCAGCTCGAACAGATAGGGATACAGCAGCATGCCGGCCGTGCCGAACAGCACCACCGTAGCCACGGCCACGGCCGTCTGGCGGTCGTCGGTGCGCACCACCGAAGCCACCGCGATGGCTGCAGCGGCGCCACATACCGCGCTGCCCGCGCTGACGAGGATGGCTTCCCGGCGGCTCAGCCCCAGCAGCGAAGAACCGATCCAGATCCCCAGCAGCATGGTCGACACCAGCATGGCCAGCGGCACCAGCACGCCTGCCAGGCCCAGGTCGGCGATAGCGCCGAAGGTGAGGCGCAGGCCATACAGCGCCACGCCGAGGCGCAACAGTTGCTGGCGCGCCAGCTGCATGCCCGGCGCAAGCGGAGTGAGCCAGCGTTGCGGGAGCGTGTTGCCCGCCACCATGCCGGCGAACATGGCCAGCGTCAGCGCGCTCATGCCGAGGTGGGAGACCGCCGGGTGTGCCGAGAACACCATGGCCAGCCAGGCGATGAAACCCAGCGGCACCAGCGTCAGGATCCGGGTCGGCCACGAGGGGGGTTCGACGCCGAGATTGGCAACTGCGGACGAAGGAGTGGAAGACATGGCGGGGGTCCTGCCCGTAACGCCGGAGGGCTTCGGGGCGCATATTGAGTATGTCCGAAGCGTACTTAGCTGGCCTAAATCTGTAAAACAGGTAATATCGCTATACGTTACCTGTTTTGCAGATATGAACCATCGCCCGCTTCGCCTGACCCTTCGCCAGCTCTCCGTTTTCGTCGCGGTGGCGCAGCACGGCAGCACCGTGGCTGCGGCCGATGCGCTGGCCATGTCGCAATCCGCGGTCAGCGCCGCGCTGGCGGATCTGGAGGCCGCACTGGGCGGCGCGCTATTTGACCGGGTCGCGCGCCGCCTGAGCATCAATGAGACCGGCCGGCTGTTTTTCCCGCGCGCGCTGTCGCTGCTGGACCAGGCACAGGAACTCGAGCGCTTCACCGTGCAACCCGGGGTACAACTGCGCATTGCCGCCAGCAACACCATCGGCAGCTATATCCTGCCGGGCCTGCTCGCGGGCTTTCGACATGCGCAGAGCGGGCCCTGCGCGCTCGACATGCGCATCGGCAATACGCGCGAGGTCCTGCAGGCGCTGCTGCATTTCGAGGCAGATATCGGGTTGATCGAGGGCACATGCCACGAGCGCGACCTGCGCAGCGCCCACTGGCGGGACGATGTGATGGTGGTGGTGGTCAGCCCGTCACACCCGCTCGCAAGCTACCCTGGCAATCTGGCCGCCTTGCGCGACGCCGACTGGGTCGTGCGCGAACCCGGCTCGGGCACGCGCGAGATCATCGAGCAGCGGCTGGCACCACTGCTGGGCGAGTTGCGCTTCGCGCTGGAGCTGGGCAACTCCGAAGCGATCAAGCGCGCCGTGATGAGCGGCTACGGGGTGAGCTGCCTGTCGCTGCAGGTGGTGGAAGACGAATTGCGGCACGGCACCCTGGTGGCGCTGCGCGACGGCCTGCCCGACGTGGTGAGGCCGCTGCATCTCGTGGTCCACCAAGACAAATACCCTACGCAGGGCCTGCTGGCCTTTACGGAGTATCTCCGCCGCGATGCCGCGGCAACCAGCCAGTGAGCCGCAAAATCCGCGGCAAGCCCACGATCAGGCGGGCTGGGGATCCGCTTCGCCTTCCTGCTTGGCGGTATAGCGATCGAGCAGGTGGAACAGCAGCGGGTTGAGCACGATGGACAGCAGCGCGCCGGCCAGGATCAGGGCGTGGCCCCGCTCGGGGAGGATCTTCAGGTAGACGCCGAGGCCCGCGAGGATAAAGGAGAACTCGCCGATCTGGGCCAGGCTGACCGCAATGGTCATGCCGGTACGGGTGGAATGCCCGAACACCCGAACGATGCAAAGCGCGGCGAGCGATTTGCCCACCACGATGATGAACAGCGTGGCCAGCACGCCCCAAGGATCATTGATCAGCACCTTGGGGTTGAACAGCATGCCGACCGATACAAAGAACAGCACCGCGAACGCGTCACGCAGGGGCAGCGACTCCTCTGCCGCGCGGTGACTGAACTCCGATTCCGCCAGCACCATGCCGGCAAAGAATGCACCTAGCGCAAACGACACGCCGAACAGCGAGTACGCGCCAAAGGCCACGCCAAGCGCCGTTGCCAGCACCGCCAGACGGAACAGTTCGCGGCTCCCGGTCCAGACGATGCGCTCCAGCATCCAGGGAATAAAGCGACGGCCGATTACCAGCATCACCGCGACGAAGGCGGCCACCTTGCCCAGGGTAGCGAACACGGCGAACACGATGTCACCTGACTCCGGTGCGGCCGCGCCTGAAGCCGTGGCGTCTGCGGACGGCGTGAGCAGGCCGGCCAGCGCCGGCAGCAGCACCAGCGTCAGCACCATGGCCAGGTCCTCCACGATCAGCCAGCCCACCGCGATCCGGCCCTGCGGCGACTCCACCAGCTCGCGCTCCTGCAAAGCCTTGAGCAACACCACGGTACTCGCCACGGAAAGCGCCAGCCCGAAGACCAGGCCTGACCCCCATTCCCAGCCAAAGCCCCAAGCTGCGCCCATCCCGAGCAAAGTGGCAATGCCAATCTGCACCACCGCACCCGGAATGGCGATCGTTTTCACCGCCATCAGGTCCTTGAGCGAGAAATGCAAGCCAACCCCGAACATCAGCAGAATCACGCCAAGCTCCGCCAGCTCCGGTGCCAGCGCCTGATCCGCGGTGTAGCCCGGCGTATACGGGCCGACCACGATGCCCGCGCACAAGTAACCGATCAGAGGCGGAAGCTTTAGCCGGTTGGCCAGCGCGCCCAATATAAACGCCAGGACGAGACCGCCGACGATGGTGCTGATGAGCGGGGTAGCGTGATGCATGCGATCTGGGTTCCTCGTGCTTGGCCATGGCGGCGGTGACTGGATGCCCCGCCCGCCCCCAGCGGCAATACGGCGGGGACCACAAAGCGCCCTCTGGGCTGCGTGGCGGCGTTGAACGCCGGGCGCAGGCCGAGAGGTACCGCACTGATTGAGGGAAAACGGGAACGGGGGTTTTACAGCAGCCCGGGGGCGAAAAGCGTGGCATGGGTCCAAGCGGACGACGATGGCACGCTGTTCAGGTCGGATATCCCCTGAACGCCCCGTGAAGACTACACCATGGAATGTAACACGATCACCACAATGGCAAAGCGCGGAATCGGGGCAGGATGTACCCCCCATCACCGCAGAAACTCTCTGCCGCCCCCTGCCACCCTGCCGCCTGCAGTCCTATCGCCCAGCTAGATGGAACGTCGCCACGGTATCGCGCAACTTGTGGGACTGTTCCTCCAGCGAGTGCGCGGCCGCTGCCGCCTGCTCCACCAACGCCGCGTTCTGCTGCGTGACCCGGTCCATCTGCCCGACGGCCTGGTTGACCTGCTCGATCCCGGTGCTCTGCTCGCGCGAGGCCGCGGCAATCTCCCCAATGATGTCGGACACGCGCCGCACTGCCTGGCGAATCTCGCTCATGGTCCTGCCCGCATCCTCGGCCTGTGCCGAACCCTGGCGAACCGTGCCGACCGAGGTGTCGATCAAGTCCTTGATTTCCTTCGCCGCGCTGGACGAGCGCTGGTCCAGGCTGCGCACCTCGCCGGCCACGACCGCAAAGCCACGGCCCTGCTCGCCGGCGCGAGCGGCTTCGACCGCCGCATTGAGCGCGAGGATATTGGTCTGGAAGGCGATGCCTTCGATCAGCGTGGTGATTTCAGCGATGCGGGTGGAGCTGCTGCTGATTGCACCCATGGTTTCCACCATCTGCTGCACGGCCGTGCTGCCGTACTCCGCCACCTCGGCGGCATTGTCCGCCAGGCCGCTGGCCTGGCGCGCATTGTCGGCATTCTGGCGCACGGTCGCGGTCAACTCCTCCATGCTGGCGGCAGACTGCTCCAGCGATGCCGCCTGCTGCTCGGTGCGCGTGGACAGGTCCTCGTTGCCCGCCGCAATCTGATGGGCGGCCGTACTCACCGAATCGGTCGCCAAGCGGACTGCACGCAGTGCCGACGCCACGCGCTCGATCAACTGGTTGAAGGCAACCGCCGTGCGCCCGATCTCATCCTCGTGGCGCACCGACGCGCGGCGATCGAGGTCCAGCGACGCGCTCACATAGCGCAGGGTCTGCTCGATCTCGGCCAGGCTGTTGTGGATGCGGCGGTAGAGCGAATAGCCCAGCGCACCGGTGACAAGGAAGGCGCAGGCAATGATCGCCGAGAAGACCGTCAAGGCCAGTCCGTACGCCTTGCCGTTGCTCGTCACCACCTGCTCGCCCAGACCCGCGTTGTACGCCACGTGCTCGTTGATGGCCGTGCGCAGCGCCTTGGTCGCGGCAAAGAGCGAGCCCCCCCGTCAGCATGCCCCGCGCGCCTTCGTCGTCGCTGGCGGCGAACCGTTCCAGGAAGCGCTCCCGCTCCGCGCGATATTGCTTCACCGCAGCGCGGTCCACCTCCAGCAGCTTGCGGTCGGTCTCGTCGGAAAGATCGCTGCGCTCGTAGTTGGCGACCGCGCTATCGAAGGCCTCGTCCGCCTTGGCCAGAGCCGCCACGGCTTGCGCGCGGCTGCTTGCCTCCGGCGACAAGGCATAGCGGTAGAGCGACACGCGCATGGTGCTGACGGTATCGCGCAGGTCGCTCAGCGTGCGCACGCTGGCGAGCGTGTTGTCATTGAAGTAGGTAAAGCGCTCCTGCGACTCGCGGAGCTGCCAGAGGCCGCCAACTCCGACGGCAAGCATGGCAAGCAAGGCCAGCGACAAGGTGGCCAACAGGCGTTGAGTAATGTTCATGGCACATGATCAGTGCGCGCGAGGGCGACACCGATTCTCCAGGAAAGGTGGACGATGACATGCCTCCCCGTGGGCAACGGGAACGGGGCCAGGCAACCTGCTTTCGAAGCGCGCTTGCAACAATCTCGGGATCCGGCGGGCCGTCTTTTGAACGACTCTCACCTCCGCCTTTACGGCAGCCGCCGGAATAGCTGAAGCAGAATCGTGAAATAAAACGAAAATAAGCGATGATCTTAGGAGTAATCCTAAAAATCGAAGAGGATAAGAGACAATGAGAGGGAACGAGATGCCTGATCAGGCGGAAACTCGAAGAGGGAAGGAATCGCCGCAGCGGATGGCGTCCGTGATCGGATCGCCAGAAAGCAAAAAGCGCCACCGGTGAGGGTAGCGCTCTGTGCTTTGACTATCTTGGAGGCGGGGGTCGGAATCGAACCGGCGTACACGGCTTTGCAGGCCGCTGCATGACCACTCTGCCACCCCGCCGGGTGACGGCTGCTGGATTGTAACCGCATTCGCCAGACCCTGCCGGGCTGCGCTTGCGCATTACCATCACAAACAAAAAGGGAAGCGGTGCTTCCCTTTGGGATTGGAGCGGGAGACGAGGCTCGAACTCGCGACCTCAACCTTGGCAAGGTTGCGCTCTACCAACTGAGCTACTCCCGCATTGACTACTCTGCGTGCCAATCTGGAACCACACGACAAACACCGTGGGCTTCCACATCTAACCGAAACCTGGAGCGGGAGACGAGGCTCGAACTCGCGACCTCAACCTTGGCAAGGTTGCGCTCTACCAACTGAGCTACTCCCGCAGGATCCTGCTAACTTCTTACTTAAAACGCAGTTTCTGTGCCGATACCGCTCACTTCACGCTACGTTCTTGCTGCTTTTCGCTTCGTTCGGTTTGTTTCGTCAGAAGCGAGAACAGGATTATTGCAAATCAGCGGCGTGGTCGTCAAGCATATTTTTCATCGGATCATCACTTTTGTGCGGTGGCCTCGCTACTCAGCCCACTGCGTTCGCGAATCTGCGGCCACGCCAGCTTCATGTAATAGAACATCGACCACAGGGTCAGCACCGCTGCCACATAGATCAGCCACGCGCCGAGCACGGAAGCATCGACGATGCCGAGCAGGCTGTCGTTGAAGAGCAGCAAAGGGATCGCGATCATCTGGAAGGTGGTCTTGAGCTTGCCGAGGAAATTCACCGCGACGCTCTTCGATGCCCCGATCTGCGCCATCCACTCGCGCAGCGCGGAGATGGTGATCTCCCGGCCGATGATGACCAGCGCGATCAGGTCGGCCACCCGGCCCAGCGCCAGCAGCGACAGCAGCGCTGCCGCCACCATCAGCTTGTCGGCCACCGGATCGAGGAACGCGCCGAAGGAAGACGTCTGGTTCCAGCGCCTGGCCAGGAAGCCATCCAGCCAGTCCGTGACCGCGGCCACGATGAAGAAACCGGCTGCCGTCATGTTTTTAGCATGCATCGGCAGCCATGCTTCGGGCAGGTAGAACACGCCCACCACGAGGGGAATCATGGCAACACGGAGCCAGGTCAGCAGGATCGGTATATTCAGCGGCATGGGGGCTCGGAACGAGGCAACAGCAATGGGCAACGCCGAGATTGTCGCCTATTTCAACGATGGCCGAGCATTTCCTGCCACATGGGTGTCGGATTTGGCCGGATCAATGCAGCTGCCGATAGATTTCCTCGGCCAGCGCGTGCGAGATGCCATCGACGCTGGCCAGCTCGTCGATGCTGGCCGCGACCACCCCGCGCAGGCCGCCAAAGCGCGTGAGCAGCTTCTGCCGGCGGCGGGCGCCGACGCCCTCGATCTCCTCCAGCCGCGAGGTATTGCGCACCTTGGCGCGGCGCGCGCGCATGCCGGTGATGGCAAAGCGGTGCGCCTCATCGCGGATCTGGGCCACCAGCATCAAGGCCGCACTGCCCTGCCCCAGCTCGAGCGAAGGACGGCCATCGGCGAAGATCAGCGTCTCCAGCCCGACTTTGCGGCCCTCGCCCTTGGCCACGCCGACCAACAGGCCGATATCGAGGCCAAGCTCCTCGAACACTTGGCGCGCGACCTCCACCTGGCCCTTGCCGCCGTCGATCAGCACCACGTTCGGGACCAGCGTCAGCGCGCTGGATGCACTGGACGCACTGGACGCACCCGCCTCGCCGCCTTGCCCGCCGCCCTCGGGGCCGGGTTCCTGCGCCTGCTCCAGCATCTCCACCAGCTTCTGGTAGCGGCGGGTCAGCACCTGGCGCATGGCGGCGTAGTCGTCGCCAGGCGTGATGTCCTGGATGTTGTAGCGGCGGTATTCCGCGTTCTGCATCTCGTGATGGTGGAAGACCACACAGGACGCCTGAGTGGCCTCGCCAGCCGTGTGGCTGATGTCGAAGCATTCGGCCCGCAGCGACGCCAGGTCTTCCATGTCGATGCCGATCGTATCGGCCAGCGCCCGCGTGCGGGCCTGCTGGCTACCCTGCTCCGCCAGGCGCCGCGACAACGCCAGCTCCGCGCCCTTCTGGGCCATCTCCAGCCAGGAGCGGCGTTGCCCTTGTGGCTGGCGCACCAGCGTGACCTTGCGCCCGGCCTGCATCGAGAGCGCCTCCAGCAGGGCCTTGTCCGGCGGCACGTGGCTCACCACCAGGATCGGCGGCACGGCCTGGTCCAGATAGTGCTGCGCCATGAAGGCGGACAACACCTGCGCGGCGATCCGCTCGACCGGTATGCCGGCCGGGCCGCCGGGCACTGCCGCGCCTTCGCCACCCGCCTCGCCCGGCTCGATCACCGCGCTGGCGCCGACATCCTCGTCCTGGTGCTCGACAATCATCGCGCCTTCCTCGGCGTGCGCCGGGAAGTAGGCCTTGTCGCCAAGATGGCGCCCGCCGCGCACCATCGCCAGGTTGACGCACGCACGGCCACCCTCCACCGCCACCGCCAGCACGTCGATGTCGCTGGACTGCCCGACCTCCTCCACGGCCTGCCGCTTGAGCACGGTGGACAGCGCGCCGATCTGGTCGCGCACCGCCGCCGCCTGCTCGAACTCCAGCCGCCCGGCGTGCTCTTCCATCTTCGCCTGCAAGCCGTCGAGCACCTCGTTCTGACGGCCTTGCAGGAAGCGCGCCGCATTGCTGACGTCGCGCGCGTAATCCGCCTCGCTGATGGCGCCCACGCAAGGCCCGGTGCAGCGGTGGATCTGGTGCAGCAGGCACGGCCGCGTGCGGTTGGTGAAGACGGTGTCCTCGCAGGTGCGCAGCTGGAACACGCGCTGCAGGATCTGCATGCTTTCGCGCACGGCGCCCGCGCTGGGGAACGGCCCGAAGTACTGATGCTTGCGATCGGTGGCGCCGCGGTAATAGGCCATGCGCGGGAAGCGATGGCTGGTCAGCTTGACGAACGGATACGACTTGTCGTCGCGGAACAGGATGTTGTAGCGCGGCGCCAGCGCCTTGATCAGGTTGTTCTCCAGCAGCAGCGCCTCGGCCTCGGTGCGCACCACCGTGGTATCGATGCGCACGATCTTGGCCACCATCATGGCAATGCGCGGCGACAGCAGCGTCTTGTTGAAGTAGCTGGAGACGCGCTTCTTCAGGTCGCGCGCCTTGCCCACATAGAGGACATTGCCCTGGGCGTCGAAGTAGCGGTAGACCCCGGGCAGGCCGGGCAATTGCGCAATCACGGCCTTGGCGTCGAACGGCGCCTCCGGCACTGGCTCGGGAGGTGCCGCGCAAGGGGTCGCCAAGGACGCCTCGGCCGGCTGCTCGGACAGTCCTTCCGGCTGGGCGGCGGCGGACGCGCCCTGATCGTGGGTTTCAGGTTCCTGCTGGGACATCGGGAGCGAATTGACCGTGGGATGGCACGCGGCGCGCATGACCGGCAGGGCCATGGCGCAACAAGCTTTAAAATCGCAAGTTTAGAGCAAATCCTTGCGGAATCACGTCACCATGCCCACTCAGCCCGATCGCGCCATCCGCTCCTGGGACATCTTCTGCACCGTGATCGACAACTATGGCGATATCGGCGTCTGCTGGCGGCTGGCGCGCCAGCTGGCCCAGGAACACGGCCACACCGTGCGCCTGTGGGTGGACGACCTGGCCAGCTTCGCGCGCCTGGCGCCAGGTCTGGACATCGCCGCCCCGGAGCAAGCACTTGCCGGCGTGACGATTCGTCCGTGGCGGCGCCCGGACCAGGAGAGCGCGCAGGAGAGCGCCGCGCGCTTCGCGGGTGTCACGCCGCACGATGCGGTGATCGAATCCTTCGCCTGCGACCTGCCGGCCACATTCCTGGCCGCCATGGCCGCATGCGAGCCCAAGCCAGCCTGGATCAATCTCGAATACATGAGCGCCGAACCCTGGGTCAGGGAACACCACGGCATGGCCTCGCCCCACCCGCGGCTGCCGCTGGTCAAGCATTTCTTCTTCCCCGGCTTCGAGCCCGGCACGGGCGGCCTGCTGCGCGAAGCCATGCTGGGCTCGCAGCGCGAACACCTGCGCACCAGCCCCGCCGCCCAGGCGGCGCTCTGGCATCGCCTTGGCTTCCAGCCCGTCGACGGCGCCCTGAAAGTCAGCTTGTTCGCCTATGCCAATGCCGCCTTGCCCGCGCTGCTGGCCCAATGGCGCGATGGCCCCGAGCCCGTCCAGTGCCTGGTGCCGGCAGGCCTGGCCGCCCAGCAGGCAAGCGCATGGTTCGGGGGCGCCGGCTGCGCACCTGGCAGCGCCTTCGCGAGCGGCAACCTGGTCGTGCAGGTGGTGCCCTTTGTGCGCCAGGAGCACTACGATGAACTGCTGTGGCTGTGCGACCTTAACTTCGTGCGCGGCGAAGATTCGTTCGTGCGCGCGCAATGGGCCGGCCGTCCCTTTATCTGGCATATCTACCCCCAGTCGGACGAGGCGCACATGGTCAAGCTCGATGCCTTCCTCGCTTTGTTCCTGCAGCGGCTGGAACGAAGCGGCAAAATCGAGGTTGCCAATGCACTTTCCACCTTCTGGCACGGCTGGAATAAGGACGATGAATCACCTGACTGGGCGCGCCTGCGCGCCCATCTGCCCGTGCTGGGCGCCGCCACGGAGCAATGGCAGCGCAGCCTGCAGCACCTTGGCGACCTGGCCGCAAATCTCGTGGCCTTTTGCGAAAATCGGGTAAAATAGTGGGTTATTTTGATGGTGACCAGGCCGGAAGACGGAAACGCCCCGCGCAAGCTTGCGCGCAAGTGTGTCGGCAGAGCGCCTTCGCCATACCGAATTCCGAGACATTCTTTTTCAGGAAATAGTTCAGATGAAAACCGCACAAGAACTCCGCGTCGGCAACGTATTCATGATCGGCACCGACCCGATGGTCGTGCAGAAGGCTGAGTACAACAAGTCGGGCCGCAACTCCGCCGTGGTCAAGATGAAGTACAAGAACCTGCTGACGGAAGCCCCGGGTGAATCCGTCTTCAAGGCTGACGACAAGTTTGAAGTCGTGATGCTGGAACGCCGCGAATGCACCTACTCGTACTTCGCCGACCCGATGTACGTGTTCATGGACACCGACTTCAACCAGTACGAAGTCGAGCAGGACAGCATGGGCGACTCGCTGAACTACCTCGAAGACGGCATGACCGTCGAAGTGGTGTTCTACAACGACAAGGCCATCTCGGTGGACATGCCGACCACGCTGGTCCGCGAGATCACCTACACCGAACCGGCCGTCAAGGGCGACACCTCGTCGGGCAAGGTGCTCAAGGGCGCCAAGATCAACACCGGCTTCGAGCTGCAAGTGCCGCTGTTCTGCAGCATCGGCGACAAGATCGAAATCGACACCCGTACCGGCGAATACCGCAGCCGCGCAAACTAAGCGCAGCTGGTTCGCCGCCATCCGCGGCGCGGGTGGCGCAACGAAAAAAAGGGCAGCCTCGGCTGCCCTTTTCTTTTCCCTGCTGCCATCGGCTTTCAGCGAATGCCTTCAGCGAATGAAGCCTCAGGCAATCAGGCAATCAGGCCGTGGCTCTTGAGCACGCGCATGGCGGCGGCGTACTCCCCCTCCTGCATCAGCTTGTTCCAGTCCAGCGGCTTGCGGCGCCCGAACAGGCGGCGGATGCGGCGTTGCGAGGTCTTGCCGATGCGCACATCGAGCTCACCCAGCAACTGGTCGGCCCGCTCCGGATGGTTGCAGATCAGCACCATGTCGCATCCCGCGCCCAGGGCAGCGCGCGCGGCCTCGGTCACCGTGCCGGCCACGCTGGCGCCTTCCATGCTCAGGTCGTCGCTGAAGATCACGCCTTCGAAGCCAAGCTGGGTGCGCAGCACGTCCTGCAGCCAGTAGCGCGAGAAGCCGGCCGGATGCGGGTCGACCTTGGGGTAGATCACGTGCGCCGGCATCACCGACGATAGCGCCATCCCCATCCACTCGTACGGACGCGCGTCCTGCGAGAGGATCTCGTCGAGGCCGCGCTCGTCCACTGGCACGGCCACGTGCGAATCCGCGGCGACAAAGCCGTGCCCCGGGAAATGCTTGCCGCAATTGGCCATGCCGGCCAGCAGCAGGCCGTGGGTCAGGTGGTTGGCGAGCAGGGTCACCACGCGCGGGTCGGCGTGGAAGGCGCGGTCGCCGATCACGGCGCTGAGTCCGTAGTCCAGGTCGAGCACCGGGGTGAAGCTCAGGTCGATATCGCAGGCGCGCAACTCCGCCGCCAGCACATAGCCGCAGGCCACGGCCGCCTTGGTTGCCGCCAGCACATCCTGGTCCCACAACGCGCCGAGCCGGGCCATGGCCGGCAGGTGCGTGAAGCCATCGGTCCTGGCGCGCTGCACCCGGCCACCCTCGTGATCGATGCAGATGAGCACATCGTCGCGCACGGCGCGGATGTCATGCGTCAGCGCCTGCAGCTGCGCGCGCGACTCGAAGTTGCGCGCGAACAGGATCACGCCGCCGGTCAGCGGATGAGAGATGCGGCGGACATCGTCCGCATCGAGCTGCTTGCCTTTGACATCGAGTACAACCGGGCCCGGCCGTTTGCCGGAAATCTTCTTGATCATTTGGAGTCTTCACTAGGCTGGGAGGCGAGCGGCAAGCCGGCGCTGACGCCAGCGCCACCCGGCTCGGCGATCGCAAAAGCGACCGCGTAATCGTGTTCGTCGCTGACACTGACCCGTACCACGAGGCCGCGTTCCCGCAGCCAGGCATCGAGCTCGCCGTGGCAATGCGGATACGGCTCGCCGGAGGGCAGGTTCAGCAGTTCCATCGCGCGCCAGGTCATCGGCCAGCGCATGCCCAGGCCGATCGCCTTGGAGAAGGCCTCCTTGGCGGCGAAGCGCGTGGCCAGGAAGGCGAGCCCGCGTTTTTCCGAGCGCGCCTTGCGGGCGTGGTACTTCTGGAATTCCTGCGGGCCGAGCACCTTCTCGGCAAACCGGCCGCGCGTGCGCTCCATCACGCCCTGCACGCGATCGATCTGGATGATGTCGGTGCCGATGCCGTAGATCACGCTGCGGCGTCCGGACGCGGATAGGTGGTGCCGAGACGCGCCGCCACCATGATGGCCTTCATCTCGCGCACGGCGTTCTGCCAGCCGACAAAGACCGCATGCGCGACGATGGCGTGGCCGATGTTCAGTTCCTTGATGCCGTGCAGCGCGGCAACCGGCTGCACATTGGTGTAGTGCAGGCCGTGGCCGGCGTTGACCACCAGGCCAAGCCGCACGCCGGCATCGACGCCTTCGGCCACGCGGCGCAGCTCGGTGGCCTGCTCCTCGGCCGAATGCGCATCGGCATAGCGCCCGGTGTGCAGTTCCACCACCGGCGCGCCGCAAGCGGCGGCGGCTTCGATCTGCTCGATCTGCGCGTCGATGAACAGCGAGACGCGAATGCCCGCGTCGGCCAGTTGGCGGCAGGCGGCCTTGACCTGCTCGAAGCGCCCGGCCACGTCCAGGCCGCCTTCGGTGGTGACTTCCTCGCGCCGCTCGGGCACCAGGCAGACATCCTGCGGGCGGATCCCGCAGGCGATGTCGAGCATCTCCTGGGTGATCGCGCATTCCAGGTTCATGCGTGTGGCCAGCAGCGGACGCAGCGCGTGCACGTCGGCGTCGCGGATATGGCGTCGGTCTTCACGCAGGTGCAGCGTGATCAGGTCGGCGCCGGCCTGCTCGGCCTGCAGCGCTGCCTGGATCGGATCGGGATAGACCGTGCCGCGCGCATTGCGCAGCGTGGCCACGTGGTCGATATTGACGCCAAGGTCGATGACGCCGGGATGCGCGTGGAAGATCATGCAGGTGGGCTCGAAGGGCTCAGAAGTAAATCAGAGATAGTGCAGGTCGATCAGGATCTGGCGCGTCTTCAGCGGCGCGCCTTGCAAATAATAATGCAGCAGGAAGCGCATCAGGGCACGACTTTGCGTGACAGTTTGTGTCCGGCTATAGTCGTCCTGCGACATGTCGAGCAGCGTCTGCCCGGAAACCACCGGCCAGGATGACGGATCGCTGGCCTGCGCGCGGCGCACGCCACGCTCGGGCTGGTAGACATAGTCCAGCTCCGGCTCGACCGTCTCGCCGGAATTGGCGCATTCATCGAAGGCCACCGCAAAGCCTGTTTCCTGCAGCAGCACACGCTCGAAGCCGCGCAGCACCAAGCCAGCCGGCTCGCCCTGCGAGAGCTGGGTCAGCGTGGCCATGTACTGGCGGAACAGGGTAACGTGGGCGTCTTCGCGGGCGCAAAAGCGCAACAGCAATTCGTTGAGATAGAAGCCCGAGAGCAAGGCGTCGCTTGCCAGCGGCAGCATGCCGCCAACCCACTCCGCGCGCGTCAGCGTCTTGACCTCGCCGCGGCCGCTCCATGACAGGGAGATCGGCTGGAAATGCTGGAGCACCGGGCGCAGCGCCGAATGCGGCCGCTTGGCGCCCTTGGCCACCATGGCCACGCGGCCGTGGTCGCGCGTGAACACATCGAGGATCAGGCTGGTTTCGCGGTAGGGCCAGGCATGCAGCACGAAGCCGGGCTGGTTGGCGACGCGCAGCTCCGTGCGCGCCGGCACGATGCGCAACGCGCGATCCATCATCGCGCGTTGCTCCGCCACCGCCATGCCGGGCACGGCGTGGCTGTCCAGCAGTTCGGCGGCTTCTTCCACCACCGGGTCAATGCGGCGGGCCTTCAGGGCAGGCCCGCCCGCTCTCTCACTCATAGCCGTAGGCGCGCAATCCAGCTTCGTTGTCGGCCCAGCCGCTCTTGACCTTGATGAACATCTCCAGGTAGACCTTGCCGTCGAACAGCTTCTCCATGTCGATGCGGGCCTCCGTGGAGATGGTCTTGAGCTTGGCGCCCTTGTTGCCGATGATCATGGCCTTGTGCCCGTCGCGCTCGACCAGGATGGTGGCAAAGATGCGCCGCAGCCGGCCTTCGGTCTCGAACTTTTCGATGATGACCGTGCTGGTGTACGGCAACTCGTCGCCGGTCCACCGGAACACCTTCTCGCGGATGATCTCGGAGGCCATGAAGCGCTCGCTGCGATCGGTCATGGAGTCGGCGTCGTACATCGGCTCGCCTTCCGGCAGGTAGGGCCGGATGATGGCGAGAAGGCGCTCGATGTGGTCGTGCGTCTTGGCCGACATCGGCACCACTTCCGCGAACTGGAACTGGTGCCCCATCTTTTCCAGGAAGGGCATCATCACCTCGGCCCGGTCCGCGCCAAGGCGATCCAGCTTGTTGGTGACCAGCAGCACCGGCACCTTCTTTGGCAGCAGCGACAGCACCTTCTCGTCGTCGGCGCCGTAGTAGCCGGCCTCAACCACGAACAGCACCAGGTCCACCGACGACAGGGTCGAGGTGACGGCGCGGTTCAGCGAGCGGTTCAGCGCGCTGGCATGGCGGGTCTGGAAACCCGGCGTATCGACGAAGACGAACTGGGCGTCCTCGGTGGTCTGGATGCCAACGATGCGGTGGCGCGTGGTCTGCGCCTTGCGGGAGGTGATGCTGACCTTCTGGCCAACCAGCGCGTTCATCAGCGTGGACTTGCCGACGTTGGGACGCCCGACAATGGCCACGGTGCCGCAGCGGAACGCTGCGGTAGGGGTACCCGCGGCGTCTTGCTGCGGATCGGTAGATTCGGTCATTCCTTCAACCTGAGAGACAACTGGGGATCGGGTGGCACCGGTTGCTTGCGCGTCTTGCCGGTGCGCTCGGCCCGGCTGCGCTTGAGCAACTGGGGCACGAGCTTTTGCACCTCGTCGAGCGCCAGCTTGGCGGCGGCTTGTTCGGCGGCACGGCGCGACGCGCCGGTACCGAACACCCGCACTTCCAGTTTAGGCACGGTGCACTCGACTTCAAACTGCTGGTTATGCGCGGCGCCATGGGTGGCGATCACGTTATATTGCGGCAGGGCTATCTTGTGGCCTTGCAGGTACTCCTGCAACAGCGTCTTGGCATCCTTGCCCAGCGTGCGCGGATCCACTTGCTCGAGGATGGGGATGTAGAGCTTGCGGATCAGCGTGCGCGCGCCTTCGAAGCCGGCATCGAGGAAGACGGCGCCGACGATGGCTTCCAGCGCATCGGCAAGGATCGAAGGGCGGCGGAAACCGCCGCTCTTCAGTTCGCCCTCGCCCAGGCGCAGCGCCTCGGACAACTGCAGCATCTGGGCAATTTCATACAGCGCCTGCTGCTTGACCAGATTGGCGCGCACGCGGGAGAGATCGCCTTCGTCGAGCTTGCTGAACATGCCGTACAGCATATCGGCCACGGCGCAGTTCAGCACCGAATCGCCCAGGAATTCCAGGCGTTCGTTGTGCAAGGCACTGTGGCTGCGGTGCGTCAGCGCCTGCTGCAGCAATTCTGGCTTGCTGAAGCGGTAGCCGAGGCGTTGCTGCAAGGCATCGAGGTTCATGTCAGTACTGCGTTCCCGAATAGGTAATCATAAGGCTCAGAGGGCCGTATAACGGCACCTCGTTACGGTAGGAAAAGCCCACCGAGCGGATCGTGCCATTGTCGTCTTCGTGAATATCCAGATCGTCGCTGCGCACAGCGGTAATACGGTCAATCTGTGCCTGCTTGGCGAAATAATCGGCCACTTCGCGCTTGTTGGATGCCTGTTGCTTGGCATAACTGACGGCGCGCTTGACCGAAAAGTACTCCAGCAAGCTTGGGATCGCCCTGACCGCCGGGATCACGATGCCCCCGACGACCAAGATGACGATCAGCAAGCTGCCAAGGGAGAATCCGCGCGCCTTGTACCGCCCCGCCAGACGCGCTTTCCCCCTCTTTGAACCAACCTCCCGACGCGATTGATCCACTTGTTCCACTTGTTCTGCTAGTGCCGTTTGACCAGCTTGACCAGCTTGACCCTTTTGACCGTTTTGACCGTTTTGACCGTTTTGACCCATGTTGCGCTTTCCCTCGCTTGACTGGAGTGATTTATTCGCGCCGCGGAAGGCTTACTTGAACGCCCCCACGCGTCCGATATTGCCGAGGTTCATCCAGATCAGGAATGCCCGGCCGACAATATTCTGATCGGGCACGAAGCCCCAATAACGTGAATCCAGGCTGTTGTCGCGGTTATCGCCCATCACAAAATAGTGACCTTGCGGCACCTTGCAGGTCAGCCCTTGCTGATTGTAAGTGCAGTTTTCGTGGAACGGAAAATCGGGATCCGCGCCGGAGACAAACGACGGCCGGTCGGCGTCGTTGAGGATACCGTGCTCCGGGCCGTCGGGCAGCTTCTCGTGGAAGTGCTTCGAATACGAAAGCCGTTCTTCATCCAGGTAGTCGGGCAGCGAGCCGTAATCCGCGGCCTTGCCGTTGATGGTCAGGCGCTTGTTCTGGTAGCTCACCACATCGCCCGGTACCCCGATGACGCGCTTGATGTAGTCGAGGGACTGATCCTTCGGGTAGCGGAACACCATCACGTCGCCGCGCTTCGGGTCGCCGACCGAGAGGATCTTCTTGTTCACCACCGGCAGCCTGATGCCGTAATCGTACTTGTTGACCAGGATGAAGTCGCCGATCAGCAGCGTCGGGATCATCGAGCCGGACGGGATCTTGAACGGCTCGACCACGAAGGAGCGCAGCACGAACACGGCCAGGATCACCGGGAAGAAGCTTGCCGAATACTCCAGCCACCACGGCTGGCGCAGCTTTTCCTCGGCGAGGCGGCTACGCGACGTGTCGATCTCGCCGACGCCGTAGCGTCCCTGGAGATCGGATTTGCGCGCATCGAACTCGGCCAGCGCCGATTGGGCGGAAAGCCGCCGCTGCTTCTCGAACACCAGTTTGTCGGCCACCCAGGCAATGCCCGTAATAACCACCAGCACAAAAAGGATCAGTGCAAAATTCATGTCGGCTAGATCTTCGTGTTGTTTTGATTGAGTCCGCGTCAACCACTGCCGAAGAGCCTGCCGGCAGCGCCGGCGCGGCCCTGCCGGCTTACTTGTCGCCCACCTGCAGGATTGCGAGGAAGGCCTCCTGGGGAATCTCGACCGAGCCCACCTGCTTCATGCGCTTCTTGCCCGCCTTCTGCTTCTCCAGCAGTTTCTTCTTACGCGAGATATCGCCGCCGTAGCACTTGGCAAGCACGTTCTTGCGCAGCGCCTTGACGTTCTCGCGCGCGATGACGTTGACGCCGATGGTGGCCTGGATGGCTACGTCGTACATCTGGCGCGGGATGATCTCGCGCATCTTGGATACGACTTCGCGGCCACGGTATTGCGAGTTGGAGCGGTGCACGATCACGGACAAGGCATCGACCTTGTCGCCGTTGATCAGGATGTCGACCTTGACCACATCGGCGGCGCGATATTCCTTGAACTCATAGTCCATCGAGGCATAGCCGCGCGACACGGACTTCAGCCGGTCGAAGAAGTCCATGACGATTTCCGCCATCGGGATCTCGTATGTAAGCTGCACCTGCTTGCCGTGGTAGCTCATGTTGATCTGCGTGCCGCGCTTCTGCGTGCACAGCGTGATCACCGAGCCGACGTAGGCCTGCGGCATGTACAGGTTGACCGTGACGATCGGCTCGAGGATGTTCTCGATACGGCTCGGGTCCGGCATCTTGGCCGGGTTCTCCACGATCAGCTTGGTCTTGTCGCGCATGTCGACCTCGTACACCACCGTCGGTGCGGTGGTGATGAGGTCCATGTCGAATTCGCGCTCCAGGCGCTCCTGCACGATCTCCATGTGCAGCAGGCCCAGGAAGCCGCAGCGAAAGCCGAAGCCAAGCGCCTGCGACACCTCGGGCTCGTACTGCAGGGACGCGTCGTTGAGCTTGAGCTTTTCCAGGGATTCGCGCAGGGCTTCATACTGGTTGGCTTCCACCGGGTACAGGCCGGCGAACACCTGCGGCTTGACTTCCTTGAAGCCAGGCAGCGGTTCGGCCGCCTTGCGCGCCATGGTGGTGATGGTGTCGCCCACCTTGGCAGCCTTCAACTCCTTGATGCCGGCGATCACGAAGCCCACCTGCCCTGCCTGCAATGACTCGCGCGGCAGCGACTTGGGCGAGAATACGCCGACCTGCTCGACCAGGTGCTGCGAGCCCGTGGCCATCAGCAGGACCTTGTCCTTGGGCCTGAGGGTGCCGTTGACCACGCGCACCAGCATCACCACCCCCACGTAGTTGTCGAACCACGAGTCGATGATCAGGGCCTGCAGCGGGGCAGCGGGATCGCCCTTGGGCGGCGGCACGCGGGCGATCATCGCCTCGATGACGTCCTCCACGCCAAGGCCGGTCTTGGCCGAGCAAGGCGTGGCGTCATGCGCGTCGATGCCGATCACTTCCTCGATCTCGCGGATCGCGTTTTCGGGATCGGCCGACGGCAGGTCGATCTTGTTCAATACCGGCACCACTTCCACGCCCAGTTCGATCGCCGTGTAGCAGTTGGCGACGGTCTGCGCCTCCACGCCCTGCGAGGCATCGACCACCAGCAGCGCGCCTTCGCAGGCGGACAGCGAGCGGCTCACTTCATAGCTGAAGTCGACGTGTCCCGGGGTGTCGATGAGGTTGAGGTTGTAGATCTTGCCGTCGCGCGCCTTGTAGCTCAGCGCCGCGGTCTGCGCCTTGATGGTGATGCCGCGCTCCTTCTCGATGTCCATCGAGTCAAGCACCTGCGCCTCCATCTCGCGATCGGACAGGCCTCCGCAGAGTTGGATGATGCGGTCGGCCAGGGTCGATTTACCGTGGTCGATGTGGGCGATGATCGAGAAATTGCGGATATGGTCCATCTGATGCTCAGGGGTGCGCCGTTTCAGGCCACGAAGTGCCCGCGTGGGCACGCCGGGCGGCGCAGCAATTATGAACGACCTGGAACTGGCGCCCTGCGGGGCGCGCGCCGATCCCGGTCGCAGGTTGGTGACGCAGACTTTACGCCAAAGCGCGATTTTACCGTATTTTCAAGGGCTTCCGTATTGCGAAATGGGCCGCGGCGCTAGCCCTGCGGCCAGACCAGGCTTCGCCGGGCGCACTTATGTGCCATCGACCGTCCCATTGCCCACCCGTTCGACCGCCCGCGGCCCCACATGTGCGGCCAACCACGCCCTCACCCGCGTTTCATCGAGAAAGTAATGGCACAACTCCACGTCCGGGCCGGCCGGGGAACCGGCCATCAGCACGGGCACCAGCTCGTCGAAACGGGCGACGGCCGCCGGATCGGTATCCACGTCCACCTCATGCAGGACAAAGGAAAAATCGCGCCGGAGCGGCTCCAGCGCGATTTTCATGTCCTCGCACAGATGGCAGTAGCTTCTGCCATACAGTGTGAGATCGGCCATGATGGCTGCGCCGGTCAGCGCGAGGACATCGTGCCCGGCCGCAAGGTGAGCACCTGGGTGGCATCCCCACGGCGCACGAACACCGCGGCGATCTTGGCCTTGTCGAGTCCCTTGACCAGTTCGTTGAACTGCTTCGGGCTGGTCACATCGCTGTCGCCCAGGCGCAGGATGATGTCGCCCGGGCGAATGCCGGCGCGCATCGCCGGCCCATCCGCCTGCTCGACCTCGACCCCCGACTTGATCTTGAGTTCTTTGAGCTTAGCGTCGGGAATCTCGTTGACGATCAGGCCAAGCGCATTGGGCTTGGCCGCCGGCGGGCTGCCTTCGTCGCGCTGGCTGTTGCCGCGGGTTTTCACCTTCGCATCCGCATCCAGCTCGGCCACGGTGATGGACACCTCGCGCGTCGCGCCCTTGCGCCAGAGTTGCAGCGGAACACGCGTGCCCGGCTTGATGTCGCCGACCATGCGCGGCAGGTCCGACGCCTTCTCGATGTCGCGGCCGTTGAACTTGAGGATGATGTCGCCAGCCTCGATCCCGGCCTTCTCGGCAGGGCCACCGGGCTCGACGCTGCCGACCAGCGCGCCCCGGGCACGGCCCAGTCCGAGCGAATCGGCAACTTCCTTGGTCACGTCCCCGATTGCCACCGCGATACGTCCGCGCGTGACCTTACCGGTCGCCTTTAGCTGCTCGGTGACCCGCAAGGCTTCATCGATCGGGATGGCGAAGGAGATGCCCATATACCCGCCGCTACGGCTGTAGATCTGCGAGTTGATGCCGATCACTTCGCCGCGCAGGTTGATCAGCGGGCCGCCGGAATTGCCGGGGTTGACCGCCACATCGGTCTGGATGAACGGCAGGTAGTCACCGGTATCGCGCCCCTTGGCGGAGACAATGCCGGCAGTCACGGTGTTATCGAGGCCAAAGGGAGAACCGATGGCCAGCACCCACTCGCCAGCGCGGACCTTGTCCGAGTCGCCAAGCGGCAGCTTGGGCAGGCCAGTCGCGTCAACCTTGAGCAAGGCGACATCGGTGCGCTTGTCCGAGCCGATCAGCTTGGCCTTGAACTCGCGCTTGTCAGGCAGCGTGACGTAGATGGTTTCGGCATCCGCGACCACGTGAGCATTGGTCATCACATAGCCATCCTGGCTGATGACGAACCCCGATCCCACCCCGCGGCTCTGCTCCTCGCCCTGTGGCGGCTGGCCGCGGCGCGGGGCGCCCGGCGGCGTGGGTGCGCCAGGCATGGGCACACCAAAGAAACGGCGGAAGAACTCTGCCATTTCGTCGTCTTCGGTCCCGGGAGTGCCGCGCGAGCGCACGCGCTCGGTGGTACGGATGTTCACGACAGCCGGACCAGCCTTTTCCACCAGGTCGGTGAAATCGGGCAGGTTATAGGACGGCGCGGCAGCCTGTGCGTGGCTCAGCTCGGCGGCAAAGGGCGCAAAGGCGAGAATGGCAGCCATGAGCACGGTCCGAGCCAAGGCTGGAGATCTTGGTGACATCGTCGACTCCTGGGAAATCAGCGAAAAGAGGAAGAAAGCACAGGCAGCAGGGTTGCCGGCCGGCGGCGACCCGGTGGCGATGTTCACGCCTCCGGCAACGCCGCGATTCGGCTTAATGGGCCTTCGGTGGTTTGTATTCTACCGCCGAGGCAAACTGCCTCACTGTGGCAGGCGGGACTTCGCCCACCACCGTGATCCAGAAATCGGCTACGCGGCGTACCACGACCTGCGTGGCACCCAGCGAGGCGACGCCCTCGCGGCGCACGCGCTGCTCGGAAACCGGCTCGATAAACACCGACAGGCCGGTCAAGCCATCGCTGTAAACGATCTGGAGCACTTCGAAGACATTGCCGCGCGGATTGGCCTGCGGCGCGCGCAGCTCTCCCAGTGGGCGGCGAACCTCGCGGATCTTCAGGAACCCCTTGACCGGAACCGCGATGCTCCAGCCTTCGTCGGCAATATTGGCCGGATGGTTGGTCACCTCATAGTGCGTCCAGGAGCCGGAGTTCTTGATGGCCGTGAGAATGCGCTGCTTTTCCGATGGCACGCCAATATCGACTTGCGAGAAAGCCACCTGTTCCAGCACCTTGCCGCCCTCGCCCAGGGTCTGGGCACGCATCAGCAAGCCGGAATTCTTCTCCGCCCAGAGCCGCACAGCGTAGCGCGCTGCGTCATGCGGCTCGAGCGAGAAGACCTCGCACTCGACGCCAGCCACGCGCTCGTCCGGGAGCTTGCGCATATCGTAGATATCGAGCACATCGCTCTTGTTGGTGGCCAGCAGCGCCGGGAAACGATCCTTGGCCTCCTGCTTCTCCACCACCACCAGCTTGGCCTCGGGAATCAGGCTGTGGACGATGTCATTCTGGCGCAGCACTTCGCGCGGCTTGCCGTCGAGCGTCTCAAGCCGTTCGTACTCGTTGTTGACGAGATCGCTGTAGTGCTGGATGCGTGATGCATGCATCACGCTGCCGCGCTGATAAATCAGTGTGCCGACATAATTCTCGCGCTGGGCCGCGCGATGGATCTTGTTGAGCCAGGCCGTTGCGTCGCGACGGGCCAGCGTATTGTCCGGCGGCTGCGCAGTTGCCGCAGCCGCAGTCAGACACAAGGCCAGAAAAAAGGACCTGCGAAGGGCCCCAATTCTGTGTGCGCCCGCTACGTTGGCGGGCGACCATCCTTTATGCATGTCCGGCATTATTCCTGCGAATTGTCCTGAGAGAAGTTTGCGCTGTTAGCCACTTGGCGCATGGTCGGCACTACCGCATCGGTGGCAACCGAGACGCGGTGGGCACGAAGATATTCGTCCAGACGGGGATCGCGGATCATCTGCGCGTTGTCGGCGGAGACGGTCACGATGCCGCCAGCCTTTGGCGCTGCAGGTTGTTCGACACGTGCCACTACCGCATCCGGCGTGCCGAGGTCGGCGGCGCCACGCATCTGCGGCACGGCCACCCAGCTGACGGCGGCCACTGCGGCGGCAATCGCGGTGCTCGGCATGACGCGCCGCACCCACGACGGCTTGAACAGCAGGCGATGGGCCGACGACGCCTTGGCGACGGCAGGCACCAGCACATGCGGTTCGCTGCCCAGACGAGCGGAAAACCGGGAAAGAAAATCATCGGTCGAGCCGGCATGCGTCAGTTCTTCCGAACGCAGGGCATCGCCAATCAATTGATAAGAGGCCCAGCTTGCCATGCCTGCCTCGCTTTTCGCGAGGTCCAGCACTGCGTTTACTTCGTGCGGCGCCAGCTCGCCATCCATCAGCACGGAGATTTGCTCCGCTGCTTCCACTTCATGAACCGACTGCTTATGAGCCTGACCCATTTCCCACCCCTAGAAAAACCATTGAACAACCGACAATCCCGTCTACCGCTTTGTCGTTTTTCGATGCAGGAATAGGCTGCAACGCTGGCCGCACGACATTTTATTTACTGCTCACCACTACATATAACTACCTACTACCACCGCTTGCCCTCTGCCGTTCCCAGCAGCGGGCGCAATTTGTCGGCAATCGCCTCGCGCGCCCGGAAGATGCGTGACCGGACCGTGCCGATCGGGCAACCCATGGCTTCCGCGATCTCCTCGTAGCTGAGGCCCTCGATCTCGCGAAGCGTGATGGCGGTGCGCAATTCCTCAGGCAGTGCTTCCATTGCGCGGTTGACCGTCTCGGCCACCTGGCGGGTATGGAGCATCGACTCCGGCGTATTGATATCTCTTAGTTGCTCACCGTCCGCAAAAGTTTCAGCCTCTTCGGCATCGATATCACTGGAGGCTTCCGGCCGGCGTCCCTGGGTCGCCAGGTAGTTCTTCGCCGTGTTAACCGCAATCCGGTACAACCAGGTGTAGAACGCCGACTCACCGCGAAACTGCGGCAAGGCACGATACGCCTTGATAAAGGCATCTTGTGCTACATCCTCCACTTCCGCGGAATCCCGCACCAAACGCGAAATGAGCCTGATGATCTTGCGGTGGTACTTCACCACCAACAATTCAAAGGCCCGCTTATCGCCCTGCTGGACGCGTTCAACGAGGAGCTGATCGGCTTCGCGTTCGCTCACGAATATTTCACCTGCAGTGTATCTCTTGGTATCGTCTTCACGACAAACGTTGTATTTTACCTACGTTGCGGGCCGCACGGTCAGTGCGTTGCAACGCATATTGTGAAGAATGGTTGAAATGGTCGCGCATCAACCGGCCTCGTCGGTCGCCGGGACTTCGCGGCGCGCAACCCGAATGGTGCGCCTCAAGGCGCGCAAAGCGCTGGCGCCGGCAAATGCACGATTGACCACCAGCACACGCGGCGGCCGTCCGGCCACCGGTTCCAGGGCCAGCACGAGCGCCAGCTTGCCCAGTTCCCAGCTGGATTCCACCCGCGCTATCGCGCGGCGGCCGTCCGGCATATCGACCAGGATGCCCGGCCGGCCCGTGCGGTCCCGCCCTTGCGCCAGGCCGCCGTACGTACAGGCGGCACCGCGCCAGAGCGTGGGCCAATGCCAGGCCAGCCAGCCGCACAACCCGGCCAGGCCGCCTACCAACAACCACTGCGTTGAATCCCAGCCTTGCGCCGAGCGCCCCAGCTCCCGCACGCCTTGCCGGGCCAGCAACGCGAACGTTGCCAGCTCGCAGGCCAGGAACAGCGCCAAGGCCCACCGCAAGGGATGGGCCCTGACCGAACGCAAAGGGGAAGCCACCCGGCGGCCGCCGGGTTCAGGCGCGACGGAAGACAAGCGTGCCGTTGGTGCCGCCGAAGCCGAAGTTGTTTTTCACCGCCACGTCGATCTTCAGGTCACGTGCCGTATTGGCCACGTAATCCAGGTCGCACTCGGGATCCTGGTTGAAGATGTTGATGGTCGGCGGCGACACTTGGTGGTGCAGCGCCAGCACGGTGAAGACCGACTCAAGCCCGCCCGCGCCGCCCAGCAAGTGGCCGGTCATCGACTTGGTCGAATTGACCGCCAGCTTGTAGGCGTGATCGCCAAAGGCCAGCTTGATAGCCTCGGTCTCATTCTTGTCGCCAAGCGGAGTCGAGGTGCCATGCGCATTCAGGTAGCCGACTTCGTCCGCATTGATGCCCGCGTCCCTGAGGGCGTTGGCCATGCAGCGGCGGGGACCGTCCATATTGGGCGCGGTCATGTGGTAAGCGTCGCCGCTCATGCCGAAGCCAATCAGCTCCGCATAGATCTTGGCGCCGCGAGCCTTGGCCGACTCGTACTCCTCGAGCATGACCACACCGGCACCCTCGCCCAGCACGAAGCCATCGCGATCCTTGTCCCAGGGGCGGGAGGCGGCAGCGGGGTCATCGTTACGGGTCGACAGCGCGCGCGCGGCGGCGAAACCGCCGATGCCCAGCGGCGAGACGGTGGATTCAGCGCCACCGGCCAGCATCACGTCGGCATCCCCCGCCTGGATCAGGCGGGCCGCCAGGCCAATGCTGTGCAGGCCGGTGGTGCAAGCCGTGACCGCGGCCAGGTTGGGGCCCTTGAGTCCATGGATGATGGACAGGTGGCCCGAGATCATGTTGATGATCGAGCCCGGCACGAAGAACGGGGAGATCCGACGCGGACCGCGATTGGTCAGCTCCGCGTGGGTATCCTCGATCATCGGCAGCCCGCCGATGCCCGATCCGACCAGCACGCCAATGCGGTCCGCATTGGCTTCGGTCACTTCGTAGCCGCTATCCTTCAGCGCTTGCGAACCCGCTGCGATGCCATAGTGGATAAAGGTATCCATATGGCGGGCTTCCTTGGCCGGGATGTAGTCCTCGGCATTGAACCCCTTGACCTCGCCGGCGAAGTGCACGGCAAGCGCGGAATGATCGAATTTGGTGACGGTGGCAATGCCAGACTTGCCGGCAACCAGGTTGGCCCAGCCTTCGGCAACCGTGTTTCCGACCGGAGACACAAGGCCAAGCCCAGTGACGACGACGCGACGACGGCTCACTATGATTTCCTACGGGTACGTGAAGCAAAACCGGATTGGGAATCGATGCCGGCCAACGGCCAGCAGCTGGCTGCACCGATGCCGGCGCAACGCATCCAATTGTGCTTCTTCGAACAGACGAAAGCCACAGAAAACAGCGCAGCGGACCCATGGGTCCACGCGCCTGCCTTCTGTGGCTCGGAATTCAGATACGACAGGCTTAGGCCTTGACGTGTGCAGTGGCGTAATCGATTGCCTGTTGCACGGTCGTGATCTTCTCGGCTTCCTCATCAGGAATTTCCATGCCGAATTCATCTTCCAACGCCATCACCAGTTCAACCGTGTCGAGCGAGTCAGCGCCCAGATCGTTCACGAACGAGGATTCGGTCTTGATGTCTGCCTCGGCCACGCCGAGTTGCTCTGCCACGATTTTCTTGACGCGTTGTTCGATATTGTCCATGTAACCCTCCAGGGAAGTTCGACAAAAAGTGGGCGCATTTTAGCAGGTTTGGGCCATAAAAATGCCCCCTGCCTTCTCTTGCAAGAACAGCGCCCGATCAGTTTTAAAAATAACCACTTCACACAGCTTCTACGGGCTTCTCCATCGAACCCGACGCTGCGCAAGGTGATCAATTCATGTACATGCCACCATTCACATGGAGCGTTGTACCAGTAATGTAGGCCGCCTGCGGACCTGCCAGGAAGGCCACCGCATGCGCGATGTCTTCCGGCTGGCCGAGCCGGCCCAACGGGATCTGCGTCTTCAGTGCCGCATGCTGCTCTTCCGACAGAACCTTGGTCATGTCGGTATCGATAAAGCCCGGCGCCACGCAGTTGACGGTGACGTTGCGGCTGCCGATCTCACGCGCCAGCGCGCGGCTCATGCCTTCCACGCCGGCCTTGGCCGCCGCGTAGTTCATCTGGCCCGGGTTGCCGGTCGAGCCGACCACCGAAGTGATGTTGATGATACGGCCACCGCGGGCCTTCATCATCGGGCGCAGCACGGCACGCGACAGGCGGAACACCGCCGTCATGTTGGTCTCGATCACCGCGCTCCAGTCCTCATCCTTCATGCGCATGGCGAGCTGGTCCTGGGTGATGCCGGCGTTGTTCACCAGCACGCCGAGGCTGCCATGCGTCTTGACCAGCTCGTCGATCAGCGCTTCGGAAGCCGCCGCATCATTGACGTTGAGCACGGCGCCGCGACCCTTGCCGCCGGCTGCCGCCAGGTACTCGCTGATCGCAGCGGCGCCCGCCTCGCTGGTGGCGGTACCCACCACAGTGGCGCCCTGGGCGGCCAGTTCCAGTGCGATGGCGCGGCCAATGCCGCGCGATGCGCCGGTCACCAGCGCGACCTGGTCTTCCAGAAATTTTGTCATTGCGTTGGTCCTTATTTACTTCAGCAGCGCCAGCGTTTCCTGCAGGGAGGCCGGATCGAAGATCGCCCCGCCCACCAGGTTGCCGTCGATACGCTTGGTCATGCCGGCCAGCACCTTGCCGGGGCCGCACTCGATCACATGGGTCACGCCTTGCGCAGCGATCTTCTGCACGCACTCGACCCAGCGCACCGGGGCTGCGGCCTGGCGGACCAGCGCGTCCTTGATGGCTTGCAGGTCGTTGACGATGGCGACATCGACGTTGTTCACCAGCGGAATCGACGGTGCGGCAAACGCCATGCCGGCCATGCGCTCGCGCAGGCGGTCCGATGCGGGCTTGAGCAGCGATGAGTGGAACGGCGCCGACACCGGCAGCGGCAGCGCGCGCTTGGCGCCACGTGCCTTGGCCAGTTCGCAGGCCTTCTCCACGGCAGCCTTGTTGCCGGCGATCACCACCTGCGACGGGGCGTTGAAGTTCACGGCTTCCACCACGCCGGCACCGGTCGCGGACGCTTCAGCGCAAGCGGCGCGCACGTCATCGTCGGACAGGCCCAGGATGGCCGCCATGCCGCCCTCGCCCACCGGCACGGCTTCCTGCATGGCTTGTGCGCGAAAGCGCACCAACGGCACCGCGTCAGCGAAGGGGATCACCCCGGCCGCCACCAGCGCGGAATACTCACCCAGGCTGTGCCCCGCCACCACGGCCGGAGCCGGGCCGCCGGCGTCGAGCCAGGCACGGTAGATGGCCACCGCGGCAGTCAGCATCACCGGTTGCGTGTTGGTGGTGAGGCTCAGGTCCTCGGCCGGGCCTTCGGTGATCAGTCGACCCAGGTCCTGCCCGAGCGCGGCGGATGCCTCGTCCAGCGTGGCGCGGACTACCGCATTGTCGGCAAAAGCATTGAGCATGCCGACTGCCTGCGAGCCTTGCCCTGGGAATACAAAGGAGAATTTCATCGCAATCGAATCGTAAAGATGAATGGCGCCAGGTCGGCGCAGCGGCATGACACCGCGGCGCCGGCCCGAATATTACATGCGTAGCAGTACCGCGCCCCAGGTGAAGCCGCCGCCGACGCCTTCCATCAGCACGTGATGCCCGGCGCCGATGCGGCCATCGCGCACCGCCACGTCAAGCGCCAGCGGGATCGAGGCAGCCGAGGTGTTGCCGTGCTCATGCACCGTAGCCACCATGCGCTCCACAGGCAGGCCAAGCTTCCTGGCCGTGCTTTGCATGATGCGGATATTGGCCTGGTGCGGGATCAGCCAGTCGACCTTGTCCGCCGGGAACTGCGCGCCGGCGAGTGCTTCACGCGCGACCTTGTCGAGCACGGTGACCGCCAGCTTGAACACCGCCTGGCCGTCCATGTGCAGGAATGGGTTGCCGGTGATATTGCCGCCGGAGACATTGCCCGGCACGCACAGGATATCCACATGGCTGCCGTCGGAGTGCATCGCCGACGACAGGATGCCGGGCTCCTCGGAGGCCGACAGCACGACCGCGCCGGCACCGTCGCCGAACAGCACGCAGGTGGTGCGGTCGTTGAAATCCAGGATGCGGGAGAACACTTCGGAGCCGATGACCAGCGCGTTGCGATGCGAGCCGCTGCGGATGAACTTCTCGGCCGTGGCCAGCGCGTAGACAAAGCCGGAACACACCGCCTGCAGGTCGAACGCCGCGCAGTGGTTGGTGATGCCAAGCTTTTGCTGCACCAGGCAGGCGGCGCTCGGGAAGACGAAATCGGGCGTGGACGTAGCGACGATGATCAGGTCGATGCTCTGGCGATCGATGCCGGCCGCCTCCAGCGCGCGCTCCGCTGCCTTGACCGCGAGGTCGCTGCTGGTGACATCCGGCTCTGCCCAATGGCGGGCAGAGATGCCACTGCGCGAAAAGATCCATTCGTCGCTGGTCTCGATGCCCTTCTCAGCCAGTTGCGCCGCGAGATCGTGGTTAGTGACACGCCGCGGAGGCAAATAGCTCCCGGTACCGATGATTTTTGCGTAGCTTGTCATGTAATGTCGGATCGATCGTGTGGCCACGGGTCGTTGCCCGTAGCATCTACATCAGGACCTCAGGCGGCGTGCGGGCTTGGACTGGAATCCTGGGCGCCTGACTGCGGGCCGGTAGCCGGGGTGCTGTTACCTGCCTTGTTGGCGAAAGCCTGGATGGTGCGTTCGATCACACCGTTCCTGGCCGCATCATACCCGCGTTTGATAGCCCACTCAAAAGCGTGGGCATCGGCGGAGCCGTGGCTCTTGATGACCAGTCCGCGCAGCCCGAGCAGGGACGCGCCGTTGTAGCGCGCCGGGTCCAGGCGCCGGGACAGCCGCTTGAGCACCGGCAAGGCCAGCACTGCCAGCAATTTGGTGAACCACGAACGCGTGAATTCTTCCTTGATCATGTTGGCGATCATCTTGGCCAGCCCTTCGCTGCTCTTTAGCGCGACGTTGCCGACGAAGCCATCGCAAACCACGATATCGGTAGTGCCTTTGAAGATATCATTGCCCTCCACGTTGCCGTAGAAGTTGAGCTCCGATGCGCGCAGCAGCTCACCCGCGCGCTTCACCACGTCGTTGCCCTTGATCACTTCCTCGCCGATGTTCAGCAGGCCGACGCTGGGTCGCTCCTTGTGATCCACCACCGCCACCATGGCCTCGGCCATGCGCGCGAACTGCAGCAGGTGCTCGGGCTCGCAGTCGGCATTGGCGCCGAGGTCGAGCACCGTGGTGCCCCAGCCCTGCTCGTTGGGGATGGTGGTGGCGATTGCCGGCCGCTCGATGCCTTCGAGCGTCTTGAGCACATAGCGCGACACCGCCATCAGGGCTCCGGTATTGCCAGCCGAGATGCACGCGCCAGCCAGCCCTTCCTTCACCTGGGTCACCGCCACGCGCATCGAGGAATCCTTCTTCCTGCGCAGTGCCACCTCAACGGGGTCATCCATGGTGATGACTTCGGACGCGGTCACAATGCGCACGCGCGGATGGTCGAGCGCGTGCAGCTTCTTGAGCTGCGGCTCGATGCTGTCCCGCAAGCCGACCAGCACCACTTCGGCGTCGCTATGGCTTGAGAGAAAACTGATCGCCGCCGGTACGGTCACGGAGACACCGTGATCGCCACCCATGCAGTCGATAGCTAGTTTGATCGTCATTGTTTCCTGGTGCAGAAGCGCTTGTCGGCGTGACTTGAAATCCTGGCTCCCGAGCCGGGCAGGCATGAGCCTGACCGGCCGGTGGCAACCCGACGGCACTCCCGGAGCGCTACACGGCAAGATCTGGCGCCGCCCTCGCCGCCGCGCATGGCGCGTAGCCATGCACTCAGCTTGAGCCGGCGGCGCAAATCGGCCTGATGGAAGCCTGCGCTACGGTTTGCGCTGCGAGCGCGCAACAAAAAAGCGGCAACGATTTTGCCGCTTTTTTGTTTTTGACCTACCAACGTGCGCGTACGAGACGCAAAGTCACGCCGAACGATCTGTCAGTCGTTCTTGGTCTTGATGACCTTGCGGCCACGATAGTAGCCGTTCGGGCTCACGTGGTGACGCAGGTGGGTTTCGCCCGTGGTCGGTTCCACTGCCAGCGCTGCCGTGGTCAGGTGGTCGTGCGAGCGATGCATGCCGCGCTTGGAGGGCGACTTCTTGTTCTGTTGAACTGCCATGATGACTCCTTCGAGAATTTTTCAATGGTAACACACGCATCCCGCACGAGGCGTAGCCGGGCCCGGCCGGATGCTGATCCTGGTGCCCTCAAACGCTGCCAGATGCCGGCGAACCGGCTTCAGTGCTTCGTCTTCAGGCCGGCCAGCGCCGCAAAGGGCGAAGGCCGTTTTTCTTCTTCCGGCAGAACCTCTGGTTCAGGTTCGGCCTGTCCGTCCACCCCGGTCACGAGACTTTCGTGCACCGTGGGGCAAACGTCATGCTTGGGCGCCACCGGCAAAGCCAGCAGCACTTCATCTTCAATCAGCGTCAGCAGGTCGAAACGCTTGGAGCCGACGATCACATCGAGTTCATCGTCGTCCATGGGCGCCGCATCGGCATCCGCCTCGCTGGCGACCACCTCGAAACACATGTCCGTGGCGATCGGCTGCTCGTAGACCCGCAGGCAGCGCTGACAATCGAGCCAGACCCGGCCATTCACCGCCAGGTCGATGAACAGGCGCTCCACCGCGGGCTTGCCGGGCTCGTTCGCCTCTTCCTCGACAAAGCCGGAGAGCGTGTAGCTGAACACCTCGTCCGGCGCCGATGCTGGCGCTTGCGCCGCGGTCTCGGCTATGATGCGCGGCAAATCGCGTGCAGCAACTTCGCCGGTGGCGGCGTCGCCAGCGCGGCAAAACGCGAAGAGATCGAGCGCGCGCAGGTCAATCGGCTGGGTCATGTCTTATCGTGCCGTCATGCCGGGAGGCCTCCCGGAGGATCGCGGTTTCGACGTGCTTTCTACGCATTTTCTGCGCTGCGTATACACATGCCACATGCGCGCACATGTATTGGCGCTATCGAAACGTGACTCGGAAGCTACACAACACCGAAAAAACACGGTATTGCGCCGGACTTGCTTGGCTAAACGGGAGATTATACGTCGATTCTTCTGCTGCGGTCAAAATTTTGGAAGACGCCCATTCGCCGCTTTCCCTTTTCGCTCAATTACTTATGTCGCAAACTTCCCGCCCCACCCTGATCCTGGGTTCCAGCTCACGTTATCGCCGCGAATTGCTGGAACGCCTGCGCATTCCTTTCGAGGTGGCGACTCCCGACATCGACGAAACCCCGCAGCCCGGCGAAAGCCCTGAAGCCACCGCACTCCGGCTCTCCCACGCCAAGGCACTGGCCATTGCCGAGCGGCATCCTGGCACCCTGGTCATCGGCTCCGACCAGGTCGCCACGCTGGACGGCAAGCAGATTGGCAAGCCCGGTTCCCACGAGAAGGCCTTGGCGCAATTGCAGTGGATGCGCGGGCGCACCGTCACTTTTCACTCGGCGCTGTGCCTGCTTGACAGTCGTAGCGGCGAGGCCCAGTTGGCGGATATCCAGACGCGCGCGACTTTCCGCGACCTTCCCGACCAGGAGCTGGATGCCTACCTGCGCATCGAGCGCCCTTATGATGTCGCGGGCAGCGCCAAATCCGAAGGACTGGGCATCGCCCTGCTCTCGCATATGGAGTCCGACGATCCTACCGCGCTGGTGGGCCTGCCCCTGATCGCGCTGACCAATATGCTGCGCCAGGCCGGCTACCCCTTCTTCCAGGACTGAGGGCTTCGCCCACCCTGCGCCTAAGCCACAGAAGACAAATGAGAACCCAAGCATGAGCGGCACCCTGTACCTGATCCCCAACACCCTGGGCAAACGCGACGAGTTCGACCCGCTGGCGGATGTCATTCCGGCGGGCGTGCAGCAAATCACTGCCAGCCTGGACTACCTGGTGGCGGAAAACGCCAAGACGGCACGCGCCTTCCTGAAGAAACTCAGCGAAACCTGCCCCCTGGCCAAACCGATCCAGCAGATCGAGATCCGCGAGCTCAATGTCAATACGCGGGAAGGCGAACTGGCCGCGCTGCTGGCGCCGATCCGCGAAGGGCGCGACGGCGGCCTGCTGTCGGAGGCCGGCGTGCCGGCGGTGGCCGATCCCGGTGCCAACCTGGTGCGCCTGGCTCACACCAAGGGCGTGCGCGTGCGCCCCCTGGTGGGCCCGAGCTCGATCCTGCTGGCCGTGATGGCGTCGGGCCTCAACGGCCAGAGTTTTGCCTTCAACGGCTACCTGCCGGTGGACGCCGGCGAGCGCGCCAAGCGCCTGCGCGAGCTGGAGCAGCTATCGCGCAAGGCACGCCAGACCCAGGTCTGGATCGAGACGCCTTACCGCAATGGCCCCTTGCTGGAGGCCATGCGCCAGCATTGCGCAGGCACCAGCCTGCTGTCGATCGCGGTAGACCTGACCCTGCCAAGCGAGGCCATCGTCACGCTGCCCATTTCCGATTGGCGCCCAGAGCGGCTGGCGCTGAACAAGCGCCCGGCCATCTTTTCACTGCTGGCAGCCTGAGCTGCCTGCCGGCAAGCGAAAAAAATGAACAGAAAATGGGGCGTTTCCGCCCCATTTTCTGCACCGAGCCGGCTTGCTTGTCTAGTGCATGGCCTGCACGCGCGTGCCGAACAACATGGTCTTCATCGCCGCCGTGCCCATCGCCGCGCCGAAACGCTTGGCCACTCGCTCCGCGATGTTCTCCTTGACGGTGTAGTCGACAATATCCCCGGCCTTGAAGAGATCCCGCGCCACATAGTCCGCATTGCCCAGGCCGTCGGCCAGACCCAGCTCAACGCTGCGCTCGCCGGACCAGAACAAGCCGGAGAACAGATCCGGATCATCCCTCAGGCGATCGCCACGGCCTTCCTTGACCACGTCGATGAACTGCTGGTGGATCTGCTTGAGCATGGTTTCGGCGTATTGCTTCTGCCGGGGCACCTGCGGCGAGAACGGGTCGAGCATGCCCTTGTTGGCGCCGGAGGTATAAAGCCGGCGCTCCACACCCAGCTTGTCCATCAGGCCGGTGAAGCCAAAGCCGTCCATCAGTACGCCGATCGAGCCGACGATACTGGCCTTGTCGACATAGATCTTGTCGGCCGCCGCGGCCACGTAATAGCCGCCCGAGGCGCAAATCTCCTCCACCACCACATAGAACGGCTTGGCGGGATAAAGCGTGCGCAGGCGGTGGATCTCGTCATTGATCATGCCGGCCTGCACCGGCGAGCCGCCCGGCGAGTTGATCTTGAGGATGATGCCAGCGGCATTGGTATCGGCAAACGCAGCCTGCAGGGCCGCGTTGATCGATTCGGCGCTGGCCGGCGTCCCGGCAGCGATCTCGCCGTCGAGCGACACCATCGCCGTGTGGCGACCGCTCGTGGCAATCGTGCCGTCGCCCTTGAAGTCGAAAACAGCAAGGAAAATCAGCGCTAGCAGGGCGAGCCCGGCAAAGCGGAAGAATATGCGCCAGCGGCGTGCCGCGCGCTGCTCGCGCAGCGTCGCCATCAGCACCCTCTCAAGCACATCCCGCTCCCAGCCAGTCCCCGTGGGGACCGGGCCGACGTCGCGGCCGGCCAAGCGCGCCTTGCGCTGACTGGCTTCCTTCTGCGAAGCAGCATCGCCGGCACGCAGCTCTTGCTCCAGCGGGAAATCCGCCTGCGAGGCGGTTTCCAGCCGGTCATCCCCCGCCCCGGACGCCCCGGCGCCGGCAGGAGCCGCCGGTTCCTGCGCCTTGCCGGATTCGTCCTGCGGCGGTTTTTGCTGTTCAGTCATGCAATTGGCTCTTGATTATGAATAGATAGGCTGGCCGGGCGCCGCGTCTGCCGGCTGCCCGCTAGCCCGCGGGTGCTTCGTATGGACTTTCCGGCAACCAGTACACATCGCCGTCGCGCTCTTCGACGCGCAGCTTGGACAATGAAGCGCCCCGACAAGGGCCGCCCACGCACAAGCCACTGTCCGGTGCATAAACCGCGCCATGTGTCGCGCACATCAAGTATAGGCCCGAGGACTCGAAAAACTGTCCCTCCTGCCAATCGAGCTCCATCGGCACGTGGGCGCACTGGTTCAGGTAGCCATGGACGCCCCCCTCAAAGCGCACGACAAACGCGCTCAACGAGCGCCCACCAACCTCGACCACGAAGCGGACCCCGGCGCCACCTTCAGCCAGGTCTTCGGCCGCGCACAGGCGGCGCTCGCCCGTCATCCCCGGGCCCATGGCGTCAAGCATGCGTCAGCAGCCAGTCCTTCAGGTCGGCGATGGACGACGCGCAATGCAGCGGCGCCATCGCGCGCAGGGCGTCCGCGGGATGGGCGCCATAGCCTACGCCGATCCCCGCCGCGCCGGCATTGGCCGCCATCTGCAGGTCATGGGTGGTATCGCCGATCATCACCGTGCGCTCCATATCCTGCCCAAGCTCGCGAGTCAGCTCTTGCAGCATGGCCGGGTGAGGCTTGGAGAAGGTCTCGTCGGCGCAACGCGTGCCGTCGAACAGGCGCACGAGGCCGGTCGCCTCCAGGGCGCGCTGCAGGCCGACGCGGGTCTTGCCCGTGGCCACACCAAGGAAATAGTGCTCGGCGTGCAGGGCTTCCAGCATCTCGCGCACTCCGTCGAACAACACCAGCTCGGCGTCGCGGGTCAGGAAGTGGAAGCGGTAGCGCTCGGCCAGCTTGGGATAGTCGACGGGATCCAGCGTCGGTACGGCGTACGACAGCGCGTCCTTAAGTCCCAGTCCGATCACGTGGCTGGCGGCACTGTCGTCGGGCACCGGCAGGCCAAGGTCGCGGCTGGCCAGCTGGATGCACTTGGCGATGGTCGGGGTGGAATCCATCAGGGTTCCATCCCAGTCGAACACGATCAGGTCGAAGCGTTGCCTGGCCATTTATATCCTCGTTAGCGCCTTAGTCAGCGGCGCGCTGGTTACGGGCTTGCTGCAGGAACGCTTCGCACTCCGGCGGCATGGGTGCAACGACAGTGGTGATTTCACCACTTATCGGATGCGTAAATGTCAGGCTGTGCGCGTGCAGGAACATGCGCTTGAGCCCGGGATTGGCGCCGCTGCGGGCCAGCGCTTTGTTGAGGGCGTAATCGCCGTATTTCTCGTCGCCGAGAATCGGGAAGCCCGCATGCGCCAGGTGGACCCGGATCTGGTGGGTCCGCCCGGTCTTCAGCTCGGCCTCGAGCAAGGTGTAGCCCGGCATCACCTCCAGCCGGTTGAACACGGTATGCGCGGCAATCCCGTCTTCCTGCACCCGCACGCGGCGCTCGCCTTCCGGGGTGGTGTACTTATATAGCGGGAACTTCACGTGCTGCCGGGCGTTCTCGAAATGACCAGCCACGCAGGCGAAGTAACGCTTGTCGAGTGCACTGCCGCGCATCTGCTCGTGCAGGTTCACCAGCGCCGTGCGCTTCTTGGCCAGCACCAGCAGGCCGGAGGTTTCGCGGTCGAGCCGATGGACGAGTTCCAGGAATTTGGCCTGTGGACGCGCGCGCCGCAACTGCTCGATCACGCCGAACGCCACCCCGGAGCCACCATGCACGGCGACCCCGGCAGGCTTGTTGATCACCAGCAGGTATTCATCCTCAAAGACCACCGGGAAGCTGGCCGGCGGTACGAACTTGCCGGCATCCGGTGCCGGAGCCGCCACACGCATGGGCGGAATCCGCACCACATCGCCCAGCTGCAGCCGATAGGTGGCATCGACCCGCCCCTTGTTTACGCGCACTTCACCCGACCTCAGGATGCGGTAGACATGGCTCTTGGGCACCCCTTTCGAGAGCCTCAGGAGGAAGTTGTCGATGCGCTGGCCATCGGCTTCGTCGCCAATCGTTACGTACGCCACTTGGGGGCCGGCCGCGGCGGGCCGCGCCTCTTTTTCAATTTGATGGCGTAACTCATTCATTTTCAATATAATTTCCTCGCTGTCCCGGCCAAAGACCGGTAGCGCAAGTCAGGTGTAGGCGATTCGTCGTATTTTACACTTCGGGTTGCCGCCAGCCCTGCCAGCCTCCCGCTTCTTTGCGTACCACGCGAGCCCCGGGCTGGTGAATGGCAGCAAAAAACGCAGCACGCACGGTATCGCCCGCGCAGGAAGTCGCCCAAAGGCAACTTCGGCGCTGATGGCGGTCACGTGGGAATAGAGTGTTCAGGTAGAACAGAATTTGATAGTGGATGCCCACCCGGCATCCGCTCTGGTGAGAGAAGTCCCGCCCGCACCGGGAAACGGTGCCGCCGGCATGCTTCCAACGCCACCTGACTGGTTATACCGGCGCCCGGTCGCAGAACTCCAAGAAGCAGTAGGTGCGCCCGCCAGGAGATGTCAGGTAGCGAAGCAGCATTGCCGTGACGACAAACTTGCTCTTTGACGCGTCTAGCCCTTCCGCGGCCGGCCGCGGTGTGATGGCGCCCCTTCGCGCCCGCACCGCCGCCATGCCAGCCGGAAACCCGCTGGGTCGCTGCGCAGAGCAGCACACCGGCGTTCTCTCCGACCATGCGGACGGCGCTTTCGACGTCGTTACCTCTCTTTCACCCGTGCCCAGCCGGCCGCGCTCATTTGCGCGACGGCGCTTTCGGCAATTCTCGCGCCCTCACTCGCTCCCTCGCGTGCTCCACGGAACGCCGCGGGCACCGCATGCCGGTGCAATCCGCGGCATTGAGTGAGGTAATGCGATGAAACGCATGCTTTTCAACGCGACGCAGCAAGAAGAACTGCGCGTCGCCATCGTCGATGGTCAGAAACTGATCGACATCGACATCGAAGCCGCCGGGCGCGAACAGCGCAAGGGCAATATCTACAAGGGTGTCATCACCCGGATCGAGCCCTCGCTGGAAGCCTGCTTCGTCAACTACGGCGAAGAACGCCACGGCTTCCTGCCCTTCAAGGAAGTAGCACGCGCCTTTTTCAAGGAAGGCGTGGACGTGCGCAACGCGCGCATCCAGGACGCACTGCACGAAGGCCAGGAACTGATCGTCCAGGTAGAAAAGGAAGAGCGCGGCAACAAGGGCGCTGCGCTGACCACCTTTATCTCGCTGGCCGGCCGTTACCTGGTGCTGATGCCCAACAACCCGCGCGGCGGTGGCGTATCGCGCCGCATCGAGGGCGAGGACCGCCAGGAACTGCGCGAGACCATGGGCCAGCTGGCCGTGCCCGAGGGCATGAGCATCATCGCCCGCACCGCGGGCATCGGCCGCTCCGCCGAAGAGCTCCAGTGGGACTTGAACTACCTGCTGCAACTGTGGAAGGCCATCGACGGCGCCGCCGGCGACAACAAGGCCCCGCTGCTGATCTATCTCGAGTCCAGCCTGGTGATTCGCGCGATCCGCGACTACTTCCAGCCGGATATCGGCGAGATCCTGATCGACACCGACGAAATCTACGAGCAGGCCCGCGCCTTCATGAGCGTGGTCATGCCCGACAACATGAACCGCGTGAAGAAGTACCGGGACGACGTCCCCCTCTTCTCGCGCTTCCAGATCGAGCACCAGATCGAGTCGGCTTATTCGCGCATGGTGATGCTGCCCTCGGGCGGCGCCATCGTGATCGACCATACCGAAGCCCTGGTGTCGGTGGACGTGAACTCGGCCCGCGCCACCAAGGGCGCCGACATCGAGGAAACCGCGCTGCGCACCAACCTCGAAGCCGCCGACGAAATCGCCCGCCAGTTGCGCCTGCGCGACCTGGGCGGCCTGATCGTGATCGACTTCATCGACATGGAAGCCAGCAAGGCCCAGAAGGACGTGGAAACGCGCCTGAAGGATGCCCTGCGCCATGACCGCGCCCGCGTGCAGATGGGCAAGATCAGCCGCTTCGGCCTGATGGAGCTGTCGCGCCAGCGCCTGCGCCCGTCGCTGTCGGAAGGCTCGCACATCACTTGCCCGCGTTGCAACGGCACCGGCCATATCCGCGATACCGAATCCTCCGCCCTGCAGGTCCTGCGCATCATCCAGGAAGAAGGGATGAAGGAAAACACCGCCGCCATCCACTGCCAGGTACCGGTGGAAGTGGCTGCGTTCCTGCTCAACGAGAAGCGCCAGGACATCAACCTGATCGAGATGCGCTTCAAGGTCAACGTACTGCTGATCCCCAACAAGCACCTGGAGACCCCGCACTACAAGCTGGAGCGCCTGCGTCACGACGACCCGCGCCTGGAAGACAGCATGGCCAGCTACAAGATGGTCGAGGCTGCCGCCAAGGAACTGGAAGCCGACACCAGCTACAGCAGCCGCAAGAAGGAAGACGCCAAGCCGCGCCAGGAAGCTGCCGTCAAGGGCATCACCCCGGAACAGCCGGCGCCCGTCTCCGTGCCGCGCGCCGAACGCGCCCCGCGCCCGGAGGCAGCCGCAGCAGCCGCACGTCCGGTGCCGGCTACCCAGCCCGTGGTCGGCGGTGGCTTTATCGGCTGGCTGAAGAACCTGTTCGGCGCCAAGCCCGCAGCACCCGCCGTCGAACCGGCCAAGCCGGTTGACGCGGAACAGCGCAGCGGTGAGAGCCGTCGCGAGCGCGGCCAGCGTGGCGAACGCGGCGAAGGCCGTGCCCAGCGCGGCGAACGTGGTGGCGAGCGCAGTGAACGCGGCGGCGAGCGTGGCGAGCGCCAGGGCCGCGGCCAGCGTGGCGAGCGCGCCCTCCAGGAACGTGGTGAGCGCACCGAGCGCACGGACCGTGGCGAACAGCGCACGGAGCGTGGCGAGCGCGTCGAAGCGCGCGGTGAACGTGGCGAGCGTGGTGAGCCACGCGGTGAACGCGGCGAGCGCAGTAGCCGCGCCCCGCGCCAGGCCGCACTGGAAGTCCAGCCGGCCCGCCAGCCCGAGGGTGCACCGTCCGAGCGTACGGAAGGCCGTGGCGAAGGCCGCCGCGACCGCAACCAGGAACGCCGCGAGCGCCAGCGCGACCGCCAGCGTGAACGAGCAGACGCGCCGCGCGAAGGCGAAGCCGCCGAAGGCCTGGCTGCCGAAGCCGTAGCCGCGACCGCAGCCGCTGTCGTAGCAGCACCGGCCGTAGCCGCAGCGTTTGCCCCGCACGACGACGCCGACAACGCACGCACCGACCTGCCGGAAGGCACGGAAGGCACGGAAGGCACCGAGAACGGTGAAGGTGAAGAACGCCGCCGCCGCAATCGCCGTGGCCGCAACCGCTATCGCCGCGAACGCGATGACAGCGTCCAGGCAACCGAAGGCGCGGAAAGCGCTGAAGGCGAGTACACGGCGGAAGTGCGCGAAAGCACCCAGGCCGCCGCCCCGGCTGTTGTCGCCCAAGCGCCCGCGGTCGAAGCCGCTGCCATGACGGTTGCCGAAGCCGCGCCGAGCGCTCCGGCCTACCAGCCCGCCGAAGCAGCTGCCGTGGCGCAACAGCCCTTGGCACTGCCGGCAGAGCCGGTGTTCGTGCAAGCCGCGCCCATCTCGGCGCCGGTCGCTGCACCGATCGTTGAAACGGTTGCCGAGCCGGTGGCTGAACCGGTGGTTGAAACGGTCGCAGCAAGCCCGGCCGCCTACCAGCCGGCACCGGCTCCGGTTGTGGCGGAAGCTATCGTGGAAGCCCCTGCTGTCGTGGCGCCTGCCATTGAAGTGCCGGCAGCAGCACCCGCGGCCGCACCGGCACCCGTGCCGGCCGCAGCCCCGGTGGCAACGGTAGCCCCGGTAGCCGCGGTGGCAGTCGAAAGCCTGCAACCCATGCTGGCTTCGGCTGGCCTGGAGTGGGTCAACACCGACACCAGCAAGCTGCGCGCCGCGCAGGAAGCGGCTGCCAGCATCCCGCCGGCGCCGCGCGTGGTGCGGGAGCGCAAGCCCCTGCCGCCGCTGCCTGAAGGTCCGATGATCCTGGTCGAGACCGGTGGCGATACCGCGCAGACGACGCCACAGAAGTAAGCGGCACCCTCTCGGGGTAGCAAGGAAAGGGACGGCGATGCCGTCCCTTTTTCATGCCCGCGGGCTATGTCCCGGGTGATGCCGGCGGTACCATGCCCGGCTCGGCTAGAATAACAAATAGAGGGCACCCGAAAGATGGTGCCCGGAACGGGCGTTGCTCGCCCCCACGCATCCGCGCTGGCGCCTAGAGCCCCCGTCACCTGCACTGCCACGCCCCCAGGCCATGACCGAATCCGTCATCCCCATTTTCGACCTGCGCGACCATCGCTACCGCTCGATGACGCCAAGCATTCCGGCTGTGCTCGCCGCACCGTCCGGGCTGGTTGCCGATACGCGCGGCCGGCCGCTGCATGATTTGCGCATCTCGGTCACGGATCGCTGCAATTTCCGCTGCGTCTACTGCATGCCCAAGGAAGTGTTCGACAAGGACTACACCTTCCTGCCGCACTCCGAGTTGCTGAGCTTCGAGGAAATCGAGCGCGCCGCCCGCCTGTTTGTTGCGCACGGGGTGGAGAAGATCCGCCTGACCGGCGGCGAGCCGCTGCTGCGCAAGAACATCGAGAAGCTGGTGGAAATGCTGGCGCGCATCGAGACGGTGTCGGGCAAGCCGCTGGACCTCACCCTCACCACCAACGCCTCGCTGCTGGCCCGCAAGGCGCGCGCGCTGCGCGATGCCGGCCTGACGCGGGTGAGCGTGAGCCTGGACGCCATCGACGACGCCACCTTCCGCCGCATGAACGATGTCGACTTCGCGGTGCGCGATGTGCTGGACGGCATCGAGACCGCGCAGGCCGTCGGGCTGGCGCCGATCAAGGTCAACATGGTGGTCAAACGCGGCACCAACGACGGGGAAATCGTGCCGATGGCCACGCATTTCCGTAACAGCGGCATCATCATGCGCTTTATCGAGTTCATGGACGTGGGCGCCAGCAACCACTGGCAGATGGACGAGGTACTGCCCTCGGCCGAAGTGGTACGCCGCATCCACGAGGCATTCCCGCTGGAAGCCATCTCCGCCAACTATAGCGGCGAGACCGCCGAGCGCTGGCGCTACCGCGACGGCGCCGGTGAGATCGGCGTGATCTCCAGCGTGACCCACGCCTTCTGCGGGGACTGCAGCCGCATCCGCCTGTCGACTGAAGGCCGGCTCTACCTGTGCCTGTTCGCCACCGAAGGCTACGACCTGCGAGCGCTGCTGCGCGGCGAGCACAGCGACCTGGAAATCTCGAATGCCATTGCCGGGGTCTGGCAAGGGCGCACCGATCACTACTCGGAACAGCGCAGCGACCCCGCGGTGCGGCAGGCACGCGCCGAGAGCAAGATCGAAATGTCGTATATCGGCGGCTGATGGCAGCCGCCCCGCCCAACCCAGCTCCCTACCCTCCCATCCCCCAATGATTTCTCGCGAAGACATTACCGGCCTGATCCTCGCCGGCGGCAGGGGTAGCCGCATGGGCGGCACCGACAAGGGTCTGCAACCGTTCCGGGGCGCGCCCATGGCGATGCATACGCTGATGCGCCTGTCTGCGCAGACCGGCGGCATGTTGATCAACGCCAACCGCAACCTGGCCGCGTATGAGTCTTTCGGCGTGCCGGTGGTCACCGATTCGGTGCCGGACTTCGCCGGACCCCTCGCCGGCATGCTGGCCGGGCTGGAGCAATGCCAGACGGGCTGGATGCTGAGCGCCCCCTGCGACTCGCCTTTCCTGCCATCCGACCTGGCCACGCGCCTGGCGAGCGCGATCGATGAGCAAGGCGCCGAGATGGCCATCCCCGTCACCATCGACGCGGATGGCCGCCGGCAGGTCCAGCCGGTGTTTTGCCTGATGCCGGCCACGGCGCTCGACGGCCTGGTGGCTTTCCTCAACGGCGGCGGCCGCAAGATCGAAACCTGGGCCGCCTCGCACCGCCTGGCCGAGGTGCTGTTCGAAGACGCCGGCGCCTTCGCCAATATCAATACCCTGGATGAGTTGCGCACGCTCGAAGCGCGCTGACAACTTAAGCCAGGCCGCTGCCCCGGGAACGGTCCATGCCATCACTACAATCCGTCATTTCCTGCCTGTCCGACTACGATCCCGGTGCGTTGCCGGTGGCGCAGGCCAACCAGATCATCGGCGAGGTGGTCGAACCGGTGCGCGGCACCGAGCTGGTCGCCCTGCGCACGGCGCTCGATCGCGTGCTGGCCGAAGACGTCATCTCCACGCTGGACGTGCCGGCGCACGACAACTCCGCCATGGACGGCTATGCGTTCGCCAGCAGCGAGCTGGCCGCCGGCGGCAACGTGACCTTGACGGTGGTCGGCAGCGCCTTCGCCGGCGCTGCCTGCGAGCAAGCGGTGGCACGCGGGCAGGCGGCGCGCATCATGACCGGCGCCATCATGCCAGCCGGCTGCGACACCGTGATTCCCCAGGAATTCGTCGACATCCAAGGCGAACAGGTTCGCTTTGAGGCCAGGGCGGTACGGGCCGGCGACAACCGCCGCCTGCGGGGCGAAGACCTCGCCATCGGCCAGCCGGCGCTGGCCGCCGGGCGCATCCTGCAGCCAGCCGACCTTGGGCTGCTGGCATCGCTGGGCGTGGCCGAAGTCAAGGTGCGGCGCCGCCTGCGCGTGGCGTTCTTCTCCACCGGCGACGAACTGCGCTCGATCGGCGAGACGCTCGACGCCGGCTGTGTCTACGACTCAAACCGCTACACGCTGCACGCCATGCTGCGGCGGCTGAACGTCGACCTGATCGACATGGGCGTGGTGCGCGACGATCCCGCCGCGCTGGAAGCGGCGTTCCGCAGCGCGTGCGAAAACGCCGACGCGGTCATCACCTCGGGCGGCGTATCGGTGGGCGAAGCCGACTACACCAAGCAGATCATGGCCCAGCTTGGCGATGTGACCTTCTGGAAGATCGCCATGCGCCCCGGCCGGCCCATGGCCTTCGGACGCATTGCCTCCCACGGCCACCAGGCGCTGCTCTTCGGCCTGCCGGGCAACCCGGTGGCGGTGATGGTGACGTTCTATCATTTCGTGCGGGCCGCCCTGCACCGCCAGATGGGCGCGAAGGTGGCGCCCCTGCCACTGATGCGCGTGCGCAGCGCCCAGGCGATCCGCAAGAAGCCTGGCCGCACCGAGTACCAGCGCGGCATCCTGGCGCCGGCCCCGGAGGGCGGCTGGCAGGTGAGCATCACCGGGCAGCAGGGCTCGGGCGTGCTGCGCTCGATGAGCGAGGCCAATTGCTTCATCGTGCTCGGGCATGAACAGGGCATGGTCGCGGCGGGCGATGAGGTCGAGGTCATGCTCTTCGACGGGCTGATGTAGGGGGTGCCCTCACTGCCCCCTTCATGGCGCCCTTGTTGGCTCCCACCAGGGCCGCCACGGTGCGCCGGCTTCACCTTTGTGTCGTTTTTGCGCAGCAGATTTGCCCGGGTTTAGCAAGCAGATCGGCGGTTTTCCATACCCCGCGAGTGCCGGACTATGCGCCGCCTCCCCCATTGGATACACTTGCGCAACATTACTTTGCTTACTGCCCAAGCTGTCATGAATCAGGAGATTGCGTACCTCCACCCGGTCAAAACCGCCCGCGCGCTCGTGCTCGTGTACCTGTGCTTTTCGGTACCCATCGTCTCGCTGGGCCTGTTCGTGGCCTTTATCCGTTATGGTGACCTGCCCGGCATCACCGTCTTCACGGCACTGATTCTCAATGCGCTGATCGGCTTTGGCCTGCTCTGGCTGGCCTGCAAGGCCTACAACTGGGTGGCAGCGCGTTTCGGCGGCATCGAAGTGACGATCCGCGACCTGTCCTGAAACAGCCAGCCGCCAGAAAGTAAAAAAGCGCATCGAATCGATGCGTTTTTTTTTGCTCGGCTTTTTGCGTCTCAACCGCCTGCGGCCTCGTCATCCGCCACGGCGGCCAAGCCCAGCAGTTCCTGCGCGTTCTCGCCCGGCAGCGCCTCCACGGTGCGCAGCTTGCGCTCCATCTGGCGCGTACGCACCTCGGCCTGCTCGATGTTGCGGGCAGCGCGCTCCAGCGTGTCGCGGGTCTTGGCCAGCACATCGCCGAACTTGCCGAACTCGGTCTTGACCGCACCCAGCACCTCCCACACTTCGCTCGAACGCCGCTCCAGCGCCAGGGTGCGAAACCCCATCTGCAGACTGTTGAGCAATGCGGCCAGCGTGGTCGGCCCGGCTACCGTGACGCGGAAATTGCGTTGCAGCAGGTCGGCCAGCCCGGGGCGCCGCAAGACTTCGGCATACAGCCCCTCGGTGGGCAGGAAGAGGATGGCGAAGTCCGTGGTAGCCGGCGGCGACACGTATTTCTCGGAGATCGTCTGGGCCTCGCGCTTGATCGCGGCTTCCAGTTCGCGCCCGGCCAGCACAACGCCATCGACATCGCCGCGCTCCTGCGCGTCGAGCAGGCGCTCGTACTGCTCCTTCGGAAACTTGGCGTCGATAGGCAGCCATACCTGCCCGCCGTCAGCGTCCTTGCCCGGCAGGCGAATCGCAAACTCCACGCGCGCACCGGTATTGCGCACCGTCTCCACGTTCTTGGCGTACTGCTCGGCGGTAAGCACCTGCTCGAGCAGCATCTCCAGCTGCACTTCGCCCCATGTCCCGCGCGACTTGACATTGGTCAGCACCCGCTTGAGGTCGCCCACGCCCTGCGCCAGCGCCTGCATTTCGCCAAGGCCCCGGTGCACCTGCTCGAGCCGGTCCGAGACCAGCTTGAAGGACTCGCCCAGCCGCTGCTCCAGCGTGGCGTGCAGCTTCTCGTCGACGGTGCGGCGCATCTCCTCGAGCTTGGCCGCGTTGTTGACCTCGATCTCCTTGAGCCGCTGCTCCAGCGTGGCGCGCACCTCGCCCAGGCGCCGCTCGTTGCCCTCGGACATCTGCGCCAGTTGCTGCTGCAGCCCGTCGCCGAAACGGCGCAGCGCGCTGCCTTGCTCGTCGCGTGCCTGCTGGCCCTGTTGCAGCAGGTTCTGCCGGACCTGCTCGAGCTGCTGGGCGTTGGACTCGGTCAGCTTGGCAAGCTGCTGCGCGAACATGTCGATCTGGTTGTTCTGCAGCGTGGCGATGCTGGTGAGCTGCGAGGACAGCGCCTGCTGGAAACGCATCATCTGCTGGCCGGCTTCGCCACGGCCGACGCGCGCGCTCTCGGTCACCTCGGTGCGCAGTTCGCGCTCCAGACGCTCATTGCCGCGCGCACCTTCGGCGCGCAGTTCGGCGAGCTGGCGCAGCAGCTCCGGGCCGGCGCCGTCCTGTGCGACACGCGGTCGCAGCAACAACACCACCAGCAGCAGCACGGCTGCCAGCGCAAGGGCCAGGGTCAACAGGGGAATCAAATTCATGAATGGGTTAGCAGGGGTTGGCAGCAAGAGAATCAGCGGCGGCGCGCCATCACTTCGGGATTGATCACCGAAGGCGGATGCCCTGCCTGCGGTCCCGTGTCGAGCGCGGCGATCAGGTTGTCGGCGGCGAGATCCGCCATGGCACGGCGGGTCTTCTCCGAGGCGCTGGCGATATGCGGGGTCAGCACCACATTGGGCACCGCCAGCAGGCCGGGATGGACCTGCGGCTCGCCCTCGAACACGTCGAGCCCGGCAGCGAAGATGCGCCGCTCTCGCAGCGCATCGGCCAGCGCGGCATCGTCGACCACGCCGCCACGCGCCAGGTTGACCAGCGTGGCCGACGGCTTCATCTGCGCCAGCTCGGCCGCGCCGATGCTGTGATGGCTCTGCGCGCTATAGGGCAGTACCAGCAGCAGGTGGTCGGACTGCGCCAGCAGCTCGGCCTTGCTGACATAGCGCGCGTTGAGCGCGCGCTCGGTTTCATCGGCCAAGCGGCTGCGGTTGTGATAGAGCACCGACATGCCAAACCCCGCCGCGCGGCGTGCAAGCGCCTGGCCGATGCGGCCCATGCCAAGGATGCCGAGCGTGCTGCGGTACAGGTCCATGCCGAGGAACATGTCGTAGCTCCACCGCTCCCACTTGCCGGCGCGCAGCCAGTGCTCGGACTCGGTCACGCGGCGCGCGGTCGCCATCAGCAAGGCCCAGCCGAAATCGGCCGTGGTCTCGGTCAGCACATCGGGCGTATTGGTGGCCACGATCCCGGCGGCGGTCAGCGCCGGCACATCGAGGTTGTTGTACCCCACCGCCATGTTGCAGACCGCGCGCAAGGCCGGCAGCCCGGCCACCAGCCCGGCATCGATGCGGTCCGCGGCATTGGCCAGCACACCGGACTTGCCGGCGAGGCGCGCCTTGAGCGCGGCGCCATCCAGCGCCACGTCCTGCTGGTTGTCGTCGACGTCGAAGTATTGCGCGAGCCGGTCGATCACCTCGGGAAAGACGGCGCGGGTCACAAGGATGGAAGGCTTGGTCATGCTCACACTCACACGTGGAAGAAGAGAAAGGTCATCACCAGGAACATCGGCACCAGCACGCAGATCGACCACAGCATGTAGCCGAAGAAGCTGGGCATGCGCACGCCGCGGCTCTCGGCAATCGCCTTGACCATCAGGTTGGGCGCGTTGCCGATATAGGTATTGGCGCCCATGAACACGGCACCGGCCGAGATGGCCGCGAGCGTCGAGGCGTCGCGCGTCATCAGCGTGGCGGGGTCGCCGCCCGCGGTGTTGAAGAACACCAGGTAGGTCGGCGCATTATCCAGGAAGGACGAGAGAATGCCCGTGGCCCAGAAATACATGCTGTCGATGGGCTGGCCGCCGGCATCGCTGACCATGCGGATCACGCCGGCGAAGGCGCCGTCGGTGCCGGCCTTGAGCATGGCGATCACGGGAATGATGGTGAGGAAGATCCCGGCGAACAGCTTGCCGACTTCCAGGATCGGTTCCCAGTTGAATTCGTTGCCCGTGCGCGCGGTGATCGGCGTGATCAGCAGGGACAGCAGCGCCACTGCCACCAGCAGCACATCGCGCACCGCCGCGGGCAGGCCGACCAGGGTGCCCATCAGGTTGAACTCGATGCCGGGCTTCCAGAGCCCGCTCATCAGCACCAGGCCAACCACCGCCAGCAGCAGCACGAAATTACGCTTGCCCTCGATGCGGATGCCCGCGGAGTCGGGCGTGGGATCGGCCGCTTGCGGCAGCTCTTCTTCCTTGTTCAGGTAGTAGTGGCGATCGACGAAATAGAAGATCACCAGCAGCGAGATGCAGATGAACAGCGTCTCGGGCAGGATGTTGCGCAGGGTCCAGAAAAAATCCACGCCTTTCAGGAAACCCAGGAACAGCGGCGGATCGCCCAGCGGCGTCAGCGCGCCGCCCGCATTGGCCGCCAGGAAAATAAAGAACACCACCACGTGCGCCACATGCCTGCGGTTGTCGTTGGCGCGCAACAGCGGCCGGATCAGCAGCATGGCGGCGCCGGTGGTGCCCATCAGGCTGGCCAGCACCGTGCCGAGCGCAAGCAGGCCGGTATTCAAGCGCGGCGTGCCGTGCAGGTTGCCACGCACGCAGATGCCACCGGCCACGATATAGAGCGCGGCGATCAGCGCGATGAAGGGGATGTACTCCGACAGCAACGCGTGCACGGCATTGGCGGCGGCGGCATGCACGCCGAAGGCCTGCGCGAACGGCACCAGGAACAGCACTGCCCAGCCTGCGATGATCTTGCCGTAGTGGTGATGCCAGAAGCGCGGCGCGATCAGCGGGAACAGCGCGATCGACAGCAAGGTGCCGGCGAAGGGCAAGGCCCACAGCGGCGACAGCGTGGCGCCATCGAGATCGGCGGCGTGTGCCAGGCTCGGCGCCAGCGAGAGCAACAGGGTGAACAACAACGGGGCCAGCAGGGATGGCAGTGCGGGGGCACGTCGCATCGGGCGGGGTCTCCTTGTATCGGATTGCGGCACCCGGGCCTGATGTTGGCCGCGAGCGGAGAAGGCGCACGAACCCGAGCGGCCCGGCGAGCGGGCCGCGGGCGCGTGGCGAGGCCCTCAAGTGTAAAGCAATCGCCGCGCGACTCCACCGATTCCGGACGCGCCGGCCAGCCGCGCTCAGTCTTGCTCGACCAGGATCACGTGCACGCGGTATGGGCCGTGCGCGCCGAGCACGATGGTCTGCTCGATGTCGCCGGTGCGCGAGGGCCCGCTGATGGTATTGGTGGCACGGGGCAACTCCCCGCGCTCGCTGCGCACCAGCGCGAAGGCGTCTTCCAGGCCATCGACGATGCGCGAGACCGGCACCACCGCGATATGTGTCTCGGGCAACAGCGCGGCTGACGCGAACGTCTGCGGGCCGGACAGCAGCATCAGCGAGCCGGTCTCGGCGATCGCGCAAAAACAGCCGGTGATGCCGACCATGTCGCCATGGTCGTGATCGGCCTGCGCATCGCGGATGGGTGGCCGGCACTCCACCGTCAAGCCCTGCCCTTGCCAGTCCAGCGCGGCCAGGGTGTCCCATGCCACGGCGCGGCGCCCAAGGCCGAGGCTGTCCAGGTAGCGCGCGGCCGCGGCCGGCACATCGGCCATCGTGGCCACCCGTTCCACCGTGGAGGCCATCTTCTGCGCCTGCTCGTGGAAGGCCTGGATCCGGTCCGCCGGCGCCAGCGGCCGGGGGCCGGCAGGATGGCGCGCGAGGTAATCGGCCACCGCGGCGCGCTCGCCGTTGCTCACCCCGGGCGCGCGGCCCTGGGCGGCGCGGATGCGGGCAAAGATGCGATCGCGGGCGGAGGTGGTATCCATGAGTCGATTTCCGGAGGTTGGATGCTTGGTGGCTTGGTGGCTTAGTGGATTTGGGGGCAGCGGCTGCGGCAGCGCGCTTGCATCAAGCGCTAGGCCGGCGCCTTGATGCCAAATACCTGCCGCAGGTACGCCAGGTAAGCGGGATCGTCGCACATGGTCTTCTCGGGCGTGTCCGACAGCTTGGCCACCGGCTGGCCATTGCAGCGGGTCATCTTGATGACGATCTGCAGCGGCGTGTAGCCGAGATCGTTGGTCAGGTTGGTGCCCACGCCGAAGGCAAGCCGGCAGCGCCCGCCGAAGCGTTCGTACAGCTCGATCACGCGCGGGATGTCGAGGCTGTCGCTGAAGATCAGCGTCTTGCCCAGCGGGTCGACACGGCCAGCGGCGTAGTGCGCCAGCATGCGTTCGCCCCAGGCGATGGGGTCGCCGGAATCGTGCCGCACGCCATCGAACAGCTTGCAGAAGTACAGGTCGAAATCGCGCAGGAAGGCATCGAAGCCATAGGTGTCGGACAAGGCAATGCCGAGGTCGCCGCGGTACTCCTTGGCCCACACTTCCAGCGCGAACACCTGCGAGTCGCGCAGCCGCGGCCCCAAGGCCTGGCAGGCCTGCAGGTATTCATGCGCCATGGTGCCGAGCGGGACCAGGTTGTGCAAGCGCGCGAAATGCACGTTGCTGCTGCCGGCCAATTGCGGACCGAGCACGCGCCGCATGGTCTGCAACACCTCCTCCTGCCAGTCGCGCGAGAAACGGCGGCGCGAGCCGTAGTCGGCGATCACGCAGTCGGCGTGGGCAGGCATCTTCAGCAAGGCCAGCTTGTCTTCCAGGCGCTTGCGTCCCTCGCTCCAGTCCGGCTGCGGCTGGGTGCGGCGGAAATAGACCTCGTTGACGATGGCCAGCAACGGCACCTCGAACAGGATGGTATGCAGCCACGGCCCGCGGATGGTGATCTCGATCTCGCCGCTGCCGCAGGCCGCGGGCTTGATCGTCACGTATTTCTCGTTGAGGTGGAACAGGCCGAGGAAGTCGACGAAATCGCTCTTGATAAAGCGCAGCTCGCGCAGGTATTGCAGCTCGTCCGGCGTAAAGCGGACCTGGCACAGCTGCGCCACTTCGTCGCGTATCTCGTCCACGTAGGGCGTCAGGTCGACCCCCGCGTTACGGCATTTGAAGCGGTACTCGACCTGTGCCGCCGGGAAGTGATGCAGCACCACCTGCATCATGGTGAACTTGTACAGGTCGGTGTCGAGCAAAGAGGTAATGATCATGTCGGGCCAGACGGCAGTGCCGAGTCAGAGCGCCATGCTAACCGAAAGCGCGGCGCTCAGCCCATGAAGCCGCATCGGCCATGCCGGCCGGCCTCATGCGCCATCGAGGAAAGGATCGGGCTGGCGGCCCCGCGCGCTGCCGCGCAGGCACCAAAGGACCTGCCCGCGATAGCCGGGGCAGCCAATCAGCGTGGCCTGCGCCCGGGGCACATCGGCAGGCAGCGGTTCGGCGAAGGTTGCCGAATGGGCCGTGATGCGCTCCTGGTAGACCCGCTGCGTGCCGCGGCGGAACACCAGCACCTGGACCGGCGCGCCACGCTCGGGCTGCAGGCCGGCGTCGCACGGCAGGAACCCGGCCTGGCCGCAATTGGCCATGCCCTCCCCCGCCGCCTCGACTATCACGCCGAAATCGTCCCAATCGAAGCGCGCCAGCGCGCTCAGGGATACCGGCCTGTCGCTCATCGTGCGCCACGCCATCAAGCGGGCCACCACGCTGTCCGGGGGCCCGGCCTTGGCCAGCGTCTGCGCATGCGCGGCCGGCATGGCCAGCGCCGCCAGGCATAGCAAGGCGCTCGCCGCCCGGCTGAAACCGCGGCTGCGCGACGACTCCCGGGCGGGTCTGGGCATGACGCACTCCTCACTGGGTTAGGCACGCGGCAATACCGCGCAAGCAAGCTCAGGCAAGCTCAGGCAGCATACAACGCCAACGCCGCACCGGCCAGAAAAGCACATCGGCGGACACGACGCCGGCTGCCTTGGATCAAATGCACATAAAGAAATAAGAAAACTATCTGATCTGGCTATATAGAGCGACTACCCTTGCTTAATGGCTCAGCTACAATATCGGTCTTTGATAGGCCACGGCCTTCGCTCGCGCCGCGTATGGTGAACCCAGTGACTCCAGGGTAGGCCCGCACCGGCGTGATGAGCAAGGCACAACAGGCCAAATCCATTCCCATCGAAGCCGATCCTGTTTTTCTGGAACCGAAATGACTCACGTTGTCACCGAATCCTGCATCCGTTGCCGCTATACCGACTGCGTTGACGTGTGTCCGGTCGATTGTTTCCGCGAAGGCCCCAACTTCCTCGCCATCGACCCGGATGAGTGTATCGATTGCGCGGTGTGCGTGGCGGAATGCCCGGTCAACGCGATCTACGCCGAGGAAGACGTGCCGGGCGACCAGCAACAGTTCATCGACCTGAACGCCGAGCTGGCACGCAACTGGCCTTCCATCACCAAGACCAAGGCCCCGCTGGCCGAAGCCGAGGAGTGGAAGGACACGGCCGACAAGCTGCAATACCTGCAACGCTGATACCTGCAACACCAAAAGACAGGTCAGAAAGCCGTCCCCACCCACGCGCTTTCCCGCAATGCCGGGCACGCCTGTGCCCACAACGTATCAGGACGAATATGGACTTGAGCATCCCTAACCCCGTCGCCGACGCCACCAACCACGTTGCCGCCGGCAACGCTGGCGGCGGCCACCCGCTGGAAATCGATGCGCTGATCGTCGGTGCCGGTCCGGTCGGACTCTTCCAGGTCTTCGAACTGGGCCTGCTCGAAATCAAGGCGCACGTGATCGACTCCCTCAAGGTGGTCGGCGGCCAGTGCGTGGAGCTCTATCCGGACAAGCCCATCTACGACATCCCGGCCGTGCCCATCTGCACCGGCCAGGAACTGACGGACAACCTGCTCAAGCAGATCGAGCCGTTCGAGCCGACCTTCCATCTGGGCCAGGAAGTGGCTGTGGTGGAGCGCCGCGAAGACGGCCGCTTCTTCGTCGAGACCTCGCTCGGCACCCGCTTCATCACCAAGACCATCTTCATCGCCGCCGGCGTGGGCTCGTTCCAGCCGCGCACGGTCAAGGTGGACGGCATCGACAAGTTCGACGGCAAGCAGCTGTTCTACCGCGTGAAGGATCCGAGCCGCTTCCACGGCCGCAACCTGGTCGTGGTCGGCGGCGGCGACTCCGCGCTCGACTGGACGCTGGACCTGGTCGGCAAGGCCGAATCCGTGGTGATGATCCATCGCCGCGACGGCTTCCGCGCCGCGCCGGCATCGGTCGCCAAGATGAAGGACCTGTGCGAGCAGATGGAGATGCAGTTCCTGGTGGGCCAGATCAGCGGCTACGAGGAAAAAGAGGGCCTCCTTACCGAGATCAAGGTGACGGGCGCCGACGGCGTGACCCGCCGCCTGCCGCTCGACGACCTGCTGGTGTTCTTCGGCCTGTCGCCCAAGCTGGGCCCGATCGCCGAATGGGGCCTGGACCTTGAGCGCAAGCAGGTCAAGGTGGACACGGAGAAGTTCGAGACCAACATCCCGGGCATCTTCGCGGTGGGTGACATCAACACCTACCCCGGCAAGAAGAAGCTGATCCTCTCGGGCTTCCATGAAGCCGCGCTGGCCGCCTTCGGCGCCGCGCCCTACATCTTCCCCGAGAAGAAAATCCACATGCAGTACACGACCACCTCGCCGAAGCTGCACAAGATCCTCGGCGTCGATTCGCCGGTGTTCGACTGAGCCCGGCGCGCCTGGCAAAGTGCATGGAGAAAAAAATCGCCCTTCGGGGCGATTTTTTATGGCAAAAATCCGAAAGACCTTCTATAATGCGGCCCTGCCTCGGAACATCGGGGCGGAACCAGAAGTTCCGTAGCACCGCCAGCAAGAAATTGCAGCGCAGGTATTGACGGATAAACGAGAAACTGGTTAAAATCCTTTTCTCAGCTGTTCCCTGATAGCTCAGTTGGTAGAGCGACGGACTGTTAATCCGCAGGTCGCTGGTTCGAGCCCAGCTCGGGGAGCCAAAGAATGTGAAAGGCCCGCAAGAAATTGCGGGCCTTTTCCATTTGTGCATCGGACTTCTTCGGTGCTTCGGGATCGGGATCGGGACTGCCGCAGCCCAACTGCAGAACCGCTGCGGTTCCTAGCCCCGCAGCCACATCCCGCCCTGCACTATTGCCTACTCGATCGCAATGCTGTTCTGCTTGACCAGCCGCGCCCAGCGCGTCAGCTCGGTCTGCAGGAATTGCCCGAAGTCCTGTGGACTGCTGCCGACCGGCACCACGCCAAGATCCAGCAGCCGGGCATTGACCTTGGGATCGTTGACCGCGGCCCGCACGGCCGCCGCCAGCCGCGCCACCACTTGCGGCGGCGTTCCCTTGGGCACGAACAAGCCATTCCATTCCAGTACGTCGAAGCCCGCCAGCCCGCTTTCCACCAGCGTCGGCACGTCGGGCAATGCCGGCATGCGTTTGGCGGAAGTCACCGCCAGCGCCTGCAGCTTGCCGGCCTTCACATAGGGCAAGCCAGACGCCGCGTTGGCGAAATAGGCATCGACCTGCCCACCCATCACATCGGTCAGGGCCGGCGCGCCGCCTTTGTACGGCACATGCAGCAGGTCGACCTTGGCCTGGCTCTTGAGCAGCTCGCCGACCATGTGCGCAGGGCTGCCGGGCCCGTACGACGCGTAGGTCGTCTTGCCGGGATGCTGACGTGCGTAGTCGAGGAACTCGCCAACCGTCTTGTAGGGGGCGTTGGGCGGCACCACCAGGATATTGGGCGCCGTGACCGCCAGCGAGACCGGCAGGAAATCCTTGGCCACATCGAACGGCAGCTTGCGCAGCGCCGGATTGACGACGAAGGTGGACGCGTCGTACAGCACCACATAGCCATCGGCCGGCGCCTGGGCAACCGCCGCGGCGCCGATGGTGCCGCTGGCGCCCGGCTTGTTGTCGATCACCATCTGCTGCTTGAGCAGCACGCCCATCTGGGCGGTGATGACGCGCGCCGCATTGTCCGCGCCGCCGCCTGCTGAATAGGGCACCACGACGCGAATCGGCTTGGACGGATAGCCATCCACGGCCTGTGCCGCGACCAACGCCGGCAGGCCAAGGAGCGCGGTGGCGAGCCATGCGGCAAGTTGCCGGCGCCGGCCGGCATGCGCGACCGGGGCCGATGAGGCAAAACCCGCCGGGAAGGCAAGCGAAAAAGATGACAAGAAAGCAGGCACAAGTGATGGCACGCTAGCCGGCAAACCCCGCTGCATGGATCGTCTCCGAGTTATTTTTGTGGCACGGCAGGATGCCGCGCCGATGTGATTGCGCAAGCGTACAGGATGATGCCGTCGAGCGCCGCCTAAGCGCGCCTATGCGCGCCTATGCCTGGCCCCTAGGCTGGCGCGTGCCCTGAAGGTTGCCCGAACAGGCCGCACTCGAGATCGCTCTCGAATTCCTCGATCCAGCCGGGCCCTTCGCTCGCGTCATAGGCACTCTGCGCATCCGTCGCGGGGCGCCGCACGCTGACCTGGCGCGGCGCCGGGTCGCCGTTATCGGGCTGGAAGCCTTCGTCGGTGATCTCGAAGTCGTCCGGCACAAAGCCCAGCCGTGAGCAGACGGCCACGACCGCGCGTTGCTCGTCCTCGGGGAATTGGGAAAACAGATGCTTGGCCATTGCACTCTCCCATCAAGTCGAAGCGGCGCCGCATGCCACGCGGCGCCTTTGCCCTGCCCTGCCCGGCCATTCAATGCACGCTAGCGCGTGTGCCGGCTGTTGATGACCGCCTCGGCCACGCTCGCCGGGGCTTCCGTGTAGTGCTTGAACTCCATGGTGTAGGTGGCGCGGCCCTGGGTCAGGGACCGCAGCGAGGTCGAGTAGCCGAACATGGTGGCCAGCGGCACCTCGGCACGCACCGACTTGCCGCCGCCGCCCGCGATGTCCTCCATGCCGTGCACGATGCCCCGGCGCGACGACAGGTCGCCCATCACGTTGCCGGTGAATTCCTCGGGCGTTTCGACCTCCACTGCCATCATCGGCTCGAGCAGGATCGGCTTGGCGCGGCGCATGCCCTCCTTGAACGCCATCGAGCCGGCCATGCGGAATGCATTCTCGTTCGAGTCGACATCGTGATAGGAGCCGAATACCAGCGTGGCCCTGACATCCACCACCGGGTAGCCTGCCAGCACGCCCGACGCCAGCGTTTCCCGGATACCCTTGTCCACGGCGGGAATGAACTCGCGCGGCACCACGCCGCCCTTGATGGCATCGACAAACTCATAGCCCTTGCCCGGCGCCTGCGGCTCCAGATCGAGCACCACGTGGCCGTACTGGCCGCGCCCGCCTGACTGCTTGACGAACTTGCCTTCGATGTCCTTCACCCCCTGCTTGATGGTCTCGCGGTAGGCCACCTGCGGCTTGCCGACCGAGGCCTCCACGCCAAACTCGCGGCGCATGCGATCCACCAGGATTTCCAGGTGGAGCTCGCCCATGCCGGAGATAATGGTCTGGCCGGACTCCTCGTCGGTATGCACGCGGAACGAGGGATCCTCTTGCGCCAGGCGATTCAGCGCCAGGCCCATCTTCTCCTGGTCGGCCTTGGTCTTGGGCTCGACCGCCTGGGAGATCACCGGGTCCGGGAAGCTCATGCGCTCGAGGATGATCACGTGATCGGGATCGCACAGCGTGTCGCCAGTGGTCGCCTCCTTCAGCCCCACCGCCGCGGCAATGTCGCCAGCGCGCACTTCCTTGATTTCACTGCGCACGTTGGCATGCATCTGCAGGATCCGTCCCAGCCGCTCCTTCTTCTCCTTGACCGGGTTGTAGACCGTGTCGCCGGAGTTCACCACGCCCGAGTAGACGCGGAAGAAGATCAGCTGCCCGACGAAGGGATCGGTCATGATCTTGAAGGCCAGCGCGGAGAACGGCTCGTCGTCATTGGGATGGCGCTCGGCCTCCTTGTCGTCCTCGGTATGGCCGAGAATCGCGGGCACGTCCGCCGGCGACGGCAGGTAGTCGATCACCGCATCGAGCAGCGTCTGCACGCCCTTGTTCTTGAACGCGCTGCCGCACAGCATCGGCACGATCTCGTTGGCGACGGTGCGCTTGCGCAGCGCCGCCCTGATCTCGTCCTCCGTCAGCGGCTCGCCGCCGAGGTATTTGTGCAGCAGCTCATCGCTGGCCTCCGCCGCGGCCTCGACCATCTTCTCGCGCCACTCCTTGGCCAGCTCCAGCAGTTCGGGCGGCACCTCGCGATATTCGAAGTGCAGCCCCTGGCTGATGTCGTCCCAGACGGTGGCCTTCATCTTGACCAGGTCGATCACGCCCTGGAAGCCTTCCTCGGCGCCGATCGGTATCTGGATCGGCACCGGCGTGCCCTTGAGCCGGTCGGCAATCTGCGAGCGCACCCGGAAGAAGTCCGCGCCGACGCGGTCCATCTTGTTGACAAAGGCGATGCGCGGCACCTTGTACTTGTTGGCCTGGCGCCAGACCGTTTCCGACTGCGGCTGCACGCCGCCCACCGCATCGTAGACCATGCATGCGCCATCGAGCACGCGCATCGAACGCTCTACCTCGATGGTGAAATCCACGTGCCCGGGGGTGTCGATGATATTGATGCGATGTTCAGGATAATTGCCGGCCATCCCCTTCCAGAACGCCGTGGTGGCGGCCGAGGTGATGGTGATGCCGCGCTCCTGCTCCTGCTCCATCCAGTCCATGGTGGCCGCGCCGTCATGGACTTCGCCGATCTTGTGGTTGACCCCGGTGTAGAAGAGGATGCGTTCGGTGGTGGTGGTCTTGCCAGCGTCGATGTGCGCGCTGATACCGATGTTCCGATAGCGCTCGATGGGGGTTTTGCGGCTCACGGTGATCTCCTGGTAGGCATCACTCAAAAGAGTAACACTTCTACAGGCGCCGCATCGTACGGTAAGCCATGGGCGGCTTGCCGGGCCGCCACAGCCATTGGCGGCCCACGTCTCGCTGGCTCATCAGCCGGTAAAAAGTACCGCCCGCATCACGTTCACCCCGGATCGTTCCCCGCCGGGGCTAGGCGCGGCCAGCACGGCACCGAGGCCTGCGGCCCGCACAATGCCTCGGCCAATGGTTGCAATGATGGAAGGCATGCTCATCATGACTTGAAATCCCAGCTCATCTGCTCGAGGATGCCGACGCCGCGCGAGGTGCGCATGCATTCGCTGACGTAGTCCGTGATCGACAAGGGCTCGAAATCGATCTCCTCCCGGATGCGCCCGTTGTCAAAGACATAGCCGAGCTCGGCAAAGCCCGCGTACAGCCGCAGCGCGCGCTCGATCAGGCGCCGGTTGCTGATGCGCTCCTTGCGTGCTACGTCGCTCGCCAGCGCGGGGAGTTCGCTGGGCGGGCATAGACGGTAGGCGGGCGCGTCCTCGCTCAAGGCTGCCTCGTCCATGGCGGCGATCACCTGCGCAATGGTTGGCGCGCGCGCTCCGGCCGAAAGATGGTAGGCATCGAAGCGCAGCTCGGGCTTTACCGCCAACTGCAGCAAGGCCCGCGCGCAGTCGTCCACGGCGATCACGTCGATGCGGGTATGCGGGCCCGTGGTATAGCGGCGCGACTGGTGGATGATCCGGAAAAGCCAGAAGATGCTGGCCGAGGGCTGCGTGCCCAGCACGGTGTGCCCCACCACGATGGAGGGGCGCGCCACCACCAGCGGCAGGTCGGGCAAGCTGTTGCGCAGCAGCACCTCCACTTCCTGCTTGCTGCGCGTGTAAGACACCAGGTGGCTGAGATAGCTGGTGCCGCCATGGCCGGCATCCCGCTCGGCAATCCTCGGCCCGCGCTGCGTGCCGCAAGCCATGGCGGTACCGACATGGACGAAGCGCCGCAAGGCCGCGCTGCCGGCAAAGCGCGAGGCAAAACGCAAGGTATCGCGCACGTTGATGCGCGTGACCTGCGCATCGGCGGAGAACGAGGCCAGCGCGGCGCAGTTGATGACATGGGTGACGCCCGCCAGCCGCGCCTGTGTGGCAGGCGCGAAATCGCTGTCAAGCGCGCCAAGCAACACGTTGTCCTCGGTGAGCCAGTCCACCCGGCTGCGCAACAGGCCGCACTGGATGGCGTTTTCGCGCAAGCGAGCCAATGCGTCCGCGGCATCCACGCCGCGCACCAGGCAGAGCAAGCGCCGGGCCAGACCGGCGTTGACGGCGGCCACCATCACGTTGCCGCCGATAAAGCCGGTGGCGCCTGTCAGCAGCAGGGAGCCGACGCCGGGCAGGCGTGTGTCGCAGGCACGCGCACGGGCGGCAAGATCCTGCGCGGGCAGGCTGGCGTGCCAATCCCACATCATGGCGTTCTCCTCAGAATGTGTAATTGACCGAACTCATGCCGAAGTACGACTGCTTGCTCTGCACGATCGGGCTCTTCGCGGCGTCCCCGAGCAGGCGTGTCGCCGCCACCAAGGTGCGCACCGACCATTCCTTCGAGAGCGTGTAGTTCCATGCGAGCGACAGCGTCGCGGCATCGAAGCCGGCCTTGGGGGCGTACTGACTAAAGGCGCTGTTGGCGGCCTGTGCATCGGTCACGCCAAAGAGGGTCTGCATGTAGCGGCCCGAGCCGTAGTGCAGGCTCGGCCCGAGTGTCACGATGTGCGCGCCCGACTGGATCACCGGCACCACCAGATCGATGTGCCCGCTCAGCCCGCGTTCGCGATGCGTCAGTGGCGCGTCCAGCGTCACGCTCAGCGTGGTGTCGCCGTACACGCGCGCGCCGAGCTGGAACGCGCCCATCAGCGAGCCCGGAATGTTGCCCATGCCCTTAAGGTGATCCGAGCCCGGCAGGTCCGCGCGGTTCTTGTCGGTACGGCCCAGCGCGTAGCCGAGCGAGGCCGTGGCAAACATGCCGTTGCCGAACTTGTAGGTATAGCCAGCGCCTTGCAGCAAATCGATGAAGGCACCGTTGCCGAAGTCGGCGCGCAGCACCGGCGCGCCGACGGCCCGGTAGTCGCGGCTTCCCGCGTAGCGCGGGGCGGCGCCGGCGGCCAGGCCAACGGAGTACGTTCTTTCCGCGTGCGCTGCCGGGCAGAGGCTCGCCAGCGCGGCCACGAGAAACGCGCCCTTGTATGCGCCTTGGTACGCGCCCCTGTACGCGACCGGCAACCTTGCCACGCCCCACTGATTTCTTGCTTGCTGTTCCACGGCTGCTCCGCCTTGATGTCGAAGCACGCAGATTAGGGATGGCGCGCCGGGCTGTCTGTCCTGAAATCGCGCGAAATCTTGTTCAATTGTGCGAATTTGTCTTGAAGCGTCTCCAACACCCAATGCAGGTCGTTCGCCGGATAGAATCGGCACTTTTCTGCCCCAGGGAGCCCTGTCATGAGCGATGCCATGGCCAAGTACAAGGTATTGCTGGTCGAGGACGATGATCGCCTCGCGCAGCTTGTCAGCGAATATCTGGGCAACTACGAATTCGTGGTGGAGGTAGTGCGGCGTGGCGATATCGCGGTGGCCGCCGTCCAGGCCCTGCGGCCAGCGCTGGTGATCCTCGACCTGATGCTGCCGCATATGGACGGCATGGAAGTGTGTCGCGGCATTCGCGCGTTCTCGCGCGTGCCCGTGCTCATCCTGACCGCACGCGTCGATACGTACGACCAGGTGGCGGGGCTGGAGATCGGCGCCGACGACTATGTGGTCAAGCCCATCGAGCCAAGGCTGCTGGTGGCGCGCGCCCGCGCCCTGCTGCGGCGCGCCGCCGCAGAGCGGGTTGCCGAGACCGCCGCGCCTGCGCAGCGGGACCATGAACTGGTGTTCGGCGCGCTGGTGATCTCGCCGCCGAACCGGCAGGTGACATGGCGCGGGCAGGAGGTGGACCTGAAGACCACCGAGTTCAACCTGCTGCTGATCCTGGCGCGCGCCGCCGGCACCGTGCTCAGCCGGGACGACATCCTCAAGGCCTTGCGCGGCATCGAGTTCGACGGCATCGACCGCACCGTCGACTCTGGCATCTCGCGGCTGCGCCGCCGCTTCGAGGATGCCTCGCCCGAGCCGCACAAGATCAAGACCATCTGGGGCCGCGGCTACCTGTTCAGCCCTTCGGCATGGGAAGAATAAATGGTCCGCTCGCTACTCAAGCTCTATCTGCTGGTGATCCTGGCCGCGGCCGCCGCGGTGACCGCCATCAACACCACCTTCATCCCGCTGTTCCATGAGCATTTCACCGAGACCGAACGGGAAAACCGCAAAGGCTATGCCTTTACGCTATCCCAATACCTTGGGCCGCAACAGGGCAAGGACCGCGACGCCGCGCTTGCCATCCTGCAAGAGCAGGCGCGCGAGAAGTTCGACCTGGTCGACGCCGCCAGCCTGACCCACCTCAATGCTCAGCAGCTTGCCGACCTCGCCGGCGGCAAGCTGGTGCTCAGCTACGACGCCAAGGATTACTACCTGCCGCTGCGCGACGGCCAGATCCTGCACGCGCTCAGCGAGGAAGACGACCACACCAACATCTCCGTGCTGGCCTACGCCTTGATCGCGCTCGCCACCTTGCTGTCGATCATCGCCTGGGTGTGGTACCACTGGCGCGACCTGGACAAGCTGCAGCAGACGGCAAGGGATTTCGGCAACGGCAAGCTGTCGACCCGCGCCAACCTGCCCAGGCGCTCCAACATCTCCGCACTGGCCAAGCAATTCAATGAGATGGCCGAACAGATCGAAGCTTCGATCGTGCACCAGCGCGAAATGATGCACGGCATCTCGCATGAGCTGAAAACGCCAATCGCGCGGCTGGAGTTCGGCATCGCGCTGCTGCAGTCGGCCGGCACGGGCGAAGCGGAGCAGGCGCGCCAGGCGCTGCGGCTGGAAGACCTGCGCCGCGACGTGCGCGAGCTCGACGAACTGGTCACCGAGCTGCTGACGCTCGGCCAGCTTGAGCAGGGCGCGGCGCCGATGATGCTGATGCGGGTTTCGGTGAGCGAGCTGATCGACAGTGTCGCGGCCAGCGTGGCCAACGAGGTGGCGGATAAGAAACTCACGCTGTCGGCCTATGCCAGCGGCCCTGAGCCGCACCACGTCTGCGATCCGCGGCTGGTGGCGCGGGCGCTACTCAACCTTTGCCGCAACGCCACCCGCTACGCGCGCAACGCCATCCACCTGCACGCCGAGACCGACGCGGCAGGCACCTTGACCCTGACGGTGGAGGACGATGGCCCCGGCGTTGCGCCGGAGGAGCGCGCCCGCATTTTCGAGCCCTTCCACCGGCCCGATTCCAGCCGCAACCGGCACACCGGGGGGTTCGGCCTGGGGCTGGCCATTGTGCGGCGCATCGCGCTGCTGCATGGCGGCCAGGTCGGGCTGCACAGCGGCAGCGAGGGCGGCGCGCGCTTCGTGATCACCTTGCCAGCCATGGACGAGCCCGCCATGCCCGGCAGGCCGGCGATTTGAGGAGCGCCCATGAAATGGTCAACGATCGCTGCCGTGCTGCTCTCGTGGATGGGCGCCTGCGCCGCCGCCGGTTGGCTGGCGATGGCGTTCTCCGGCCTGACGGCGCAGGGGTAGCGCGGTAGTGACGCAATCTGCCCGCGCAACAAAACAAAAAGCCCGCCGGGACTGCCGGCGGGCTTTTTAGTAGAATACGTCTGGTTGCGGGGACAGGACTTGAACCTGCGACCTTCGGGTTATGAGCCCGACGAGCTGCCAACTGCTCCACCCCGCGTCAGAGGGGCGTACTATACGCCACCCTGACGGATTTGCAAAGCGCTTTAGGCACTCTTTCTTGACAGCGTTTACGTAAACGTGTAAAAGCAAGTGGGCGCATTCTTTGCGCCCAAAAAAAGGATTTTTCCATGGAAACTGGTACCGTCAAGTTCTTCAACGCCCAGAAGGGTTTTGGCTTCATCACCCCGGACGCTGGTGGCAAGGACTTGTTCGTCCACATCTCTCAGGTTCGCGGGGGTGCTCCGCTGCAAGATAACCAGCGAGTGCAATACCAGTCGCAACAGGGCAAGAAGGGTCCTGAAGCGGCCAATGTTTCCCCCGTTTGAACCCGCCGCTTTGCGGCAAAGCTAAAGGACAGAATTGACTAAGATCGTCTTGAAACCAGGTGAGCCCGTTGAAGTTGCAATGCGGCGTTTCCGTCGGGCCATCCTCCAGACCGGCCTGATCGTTGAACTCAAGAGCCGTACCGCTTACGAGAAGCCCACGACCGAGCGCAAGCGCAAGAAGAAAGCCGCGGAATCGCGCCTTCGCAAACGCCTGCGCATGCAGATGTTGCCGAAGAAGATGTACTGATTTCGGCACAGCAAGCGGCGAGCGCGCTTCGACGCGTTTCTGCCGCAGGCCGCATAAATCCGCCAGTCATTGCCTGGCGGATTTTTCTTGTTTTAGCGGCGCCGTCGGATGTCCGGCCCTTCGTGGCCTGACAACCGCCGACCGGCCCTGATACCGCCCTGCCCATCGTTCCGCCTGGATCGAGCGCGGCCGGCGCAATGCTTGCGTTCGCCCTTTGCGCGCGACACGGCTAGCACTTTGACTCCCCACCGTTTTTTGAATTATCCCGGACACACGTGCGTGTTGCCGCCAACTTGCCTCGCATTCAAGCCACGGCGCTTGGCGCTGGCGACAGGCAAAAAGCAGGCCGCACGATGGCGGCCCGCCTGGTCGGCAACTCCCGCTACATCACCCGCTACATCAGCTGCGTGCCGCAATCAGCGCGCCCGCGCCAATCAGCGTAATGCCACCCGCGCGCTGCACATTGGCCTGTGCGCGCTGGGTGGTAAGGCGCTTGGCCAGCGCACGCGCCAGCAGCGCGTAGATCGCCGCGTTGGCGGTGGCCATCACAACGAAGGTGGGAATCAGCACCGCGGCCTGCGGCCAGAAGGCCAGGCGCGCATCGAGGAACTGCGGCACGAAGGCCACGAAGAACACGATGCTCTTGGGGTTGAGCGCGGTCACCAGCCATGCCTTGGCAAAGCGCTGGCGGCTGCTCCCGGACTGTGCCGTGACCGCCATCGCGCCGGCACGCGAGGCGCCTCGCAAGGCCTGGATGCCCAGGTAGACCAGGTAAGCCGCACCAGCCCACTTCAACGCCGTGAACAGGGCCGCAGAGGTGGCCAGTACCGCGCCGAGGCCGGCCATCGACAGTGTGAACGCGGTCAGGTCGCCCGCGGCAACGCCGGCCACGGTGGCATAGGCGGAGCGGCCGCGATGGGCAAGCGCATCGCCGATCACAAGCAGGATGGTCGGGCCGGGAATGATGAGCACGACGATGCTTGTCAACACAAAGGCCAGCCAGTGTTCGAAGGACATTGCGACTCCGGGTCTTATCGATTGGGGTGCCCGACGGGCGACACACAAGTATAAGCAAGGTGGCTGGCTGCTGAAAGCGGCGCCGGCCTTGCCGCAGATCAGCCTGCCGGCATCGGAAAGACCAGGCAGGTGGTCGTGGCGTAAGCGTAGAGCTTTCCCTGCGTGTCGACGATGCGGCCCTCGGCAATGCCGATCTGCGTGGTCAGGCTGATCACCTTGCCTTCCGCACGGATCGGGCCCGTCTTCGCGGTCAGCGGGCGCACGTAGTTCACCTTCAGTTCCAGGGTGGTGTAGCCCTTGCCGGCCGGCAGCATGGTGTGGACAGCACAACCCACGCAGGAATCGAGCAGGGTCGCGGCGTAGCCGCCATGCACGCTGCCGATCGGGTTGTAATGCTGCGGCCCGGGCGTGCCCTGGAAGACGAAGCGCCCCGGCTCGAACTCCACCGGCACGAAACCCATCAGTTGCCCGATCGGCACACCCGGTATCCTGCCCGCCAGCATATCCTCGAAAAACTGCAGGCCAGCGCGTTCCCCCAACTGCGCGAGCGATACCACCCCCGGCTCGGCCAGGCTCGCGCGCACTTTGCGTTCCGCCTCTTGCCACTGGGCCAGCAGGTCTTCTGCGCTCATTGTCTCGTCTCCATCGCTTGTTCCGATTATTGTTTTCGTGCTGCGCGCCGGCAGGCTCAACGAGGCCTGGTTTGCACGCCGGCGCGAACCATCAAGATAACCGCATCCGCGCATTCTTGCTGCAGCGCGCCACAAAGCATCCTCGCTGCTGCCTGCATAATGGTGGATATTGCGCCCGCGGCGCGCCCAACTCCCGCTCCTGCCTTGACTGCCATTCTTGAACTACGCAATGTAAGCAAGCAATACGGCGACACCGTCGTGGTCGACGATCTCAGCCTGAGCGTGCAACGCGGCCAGTGCTTCGGCCTGCTGGGCCCGAACGGCGCCGGCAAGACCACCACGCTGCGCCTGCTGCTGGGACTGACCACGCCGGCGTGCGGCACGCTCACCCTGTGCGGCGAGCCGATTCCACAGCGCGCGCCGCAGGCTCGCATGCGAGTGGGCGTGGTGCCGCAGTTCGACAACCTCGACCCGGATTTCACGGTGGTCGAGAACCTGCGGATCTTTGGACGCTACTTCGGCCTGGAGCGCGCCGTGATCGAGGAGCGCGTGCCCGCGCTGCTGGAGTTCGCGCGGCTGGAGAGCCGTGCCAAGGCGCAGGTACGAGACCTGTCGGGCGGCATGCGCCGGCGGCTGACGGTCGCTCGCGCATTGATCAACGACCCCGACCTGCTGGTGATGGACGAGCCCACCACCGGGCTGGACCCGCAGGCGCGCCACCTCATCTGGGAGCGCCTGAAGTCGCTGCTGGCCAACGGCAAGACCATCCTGCTGACGACGCACTTCATGGAAGAAGCCGAGCGCCTGTGCAACTACCTGTGCGTGATCGACAGCGGCCGCAAGATCGCCGAGGGCAAGCCGCATGAGCTGATCGACAGCCAGATCGGCTGCGACGTGGTGGAAGTGTATGGCGACAACCTGGAGCCCCTGCGCGGCGAGCTGCACCCGCTTGCCACCCGTACCGAGATGAGCGGCGAGACGCTGTTTTGCTACGTCAAGGAGCCCGCGCCATTGCTGGCGGCGCTGCACGGCCGCAACGGCGTGCGTTACCTGCACCGCCCCGCCAACCTGGAGGACGTCTTCCTCAAGCTGACCGGCCGCGAGATGCGCGACTGAGGCGTGACTGATGCGCACCGACGCGCAACCGACAACGGATTGAACATGAGCGAACAAGACCCCCGCCCTGCCACCACGCCAGCCGCCGCCACCGCCGCCACCGCTGCCACCGCCGCGCTGCCCGGCGCCGGGCAGCGGCAGCAC
>NZ_BAAILO010000381.1:339191-346809 GCF_054589115.1 Cupriavidus sp. 8B
GATTCCCTCGATGATCGGCAATCTGGCCGATCCGATGATCTACCTGTTCGGGCTTGGCCTTGGGCTTGGCCTGCTGGTGGGACAGGTCAACGGCGTGTCCTACATTGCCTTCCTCGCGGCCGGCACCACGGCGTCCAGCGTGATGATGTCGGCGAGCTTCGAGTCAATGTACTCGGCCTTCTCGCGCATGCATGTGCAGCGCACCTGGGAGGCCATCATGCATGCGCCGCTGACGCTGGGCGACGTGGTGCTGGGCGAGATCATGTGGGCCGCCAGCAAGGCGGTGCTGTCGGGCCTGGCCATCATGCTGGTGGCAGGCGTGCTCGGCTATGCGCAGTTGCCGGGCGCGCTGCTGGCGCTGCCGGTCATCGTGCTGGCTGGCATTGCGTTCGCCAGCCTGGCCATGATCGTCACGGCGCTTGCGCCCAGCTACGACTTCTTCATGTTCTACCAGACGCTGGTGATGACGCCGATGCTGCTGCTCTCCGGCGTGTTCTTCCCGCTGGAGCAGTTGCCCGCGGGCGCGCAAGCTGCCACCCAGGTGCTGCCGCTGGCGCATGCGGTAGCGTTGATCCGCCCCATCATGCTGGGGCGCCCGATCGACAACCTGGTGCTGCACCTGATCGTGCTTGGCGCTTACGCGGCCGTGGCGCTGGTGGTGGCGCTGATGCTGCTGCGTCGGCGTTTGTTGCGCTGAGGATGGCTGCGACGGTCCGCGCCAGCCGCAAATCCCGGCGCGGCAGTGTCGACCGGGCTGGATCCGGTGGTGGCGCTGGCGGGCGAATAGCGCAGCGGGCGGTAGCGAGCGCTCAGGGGAAGAGTATGATGCCGGGCACGGCGCATGGTGCCCGGTGCAGCCGGAGACCTGAGGCCGCCCGCTTTACACCACCTCCACAACCCCGCAAGGGCAAGCAGTGTCCATGTCATTTCAAATGTACGTCCACGTTTCGCCAGCCAAGAAAGAGAGGCAAGAGCGTCGCGTCATGCGCGCTGCCGCAACGCTCGCCGCATTGGGCCTGTGCGGTGCACTGGCCGCCTGCAGCGTGGTGGGCGCCACCGTGGCGGTGGGCAGTGCCGCGGTCTCTACCGTGACTACGGTTGGCTCGGCGGCAGTGAGCGTGGGATCGACCGTGGTCGAGACGACCTACGACGTGACCAAGGCCGGGGTCAAGGCAGTGGCCGGCAGCAGCGACGAAGCTGTGCCGGCGCACTGAGCGCGCAGGCGCCATAGCTATTTAGCCCTGCAGGCCGCGCAGCAAGTCCGCCTTCAGGTCCGCCACCGATTCCAGGCCAACCGCCAGGCGGATCAGCCCTTCGCTGATGCCCGCGGCCGCCTTGGCTTCCGGGCTGACGCGCCCATGCGTGGTGGTGTACGGATGGGTCACGGTGGTGCGCGTGTCGCCCAGGTTGCCGGTGATCGAGCACACGCGGGTGTTGTCGATCACGCGCCAGGCATTGGCGCGCTGCTGCTCCGGCGTATCCCCCTTGAGTTCGAACGACACGATGGCGCCGCCGCCGCTTTGCTGGCGCTGGGCCACCTCGTACTGCGGGTGGGACTGCAGCGCCGGGTGATACACGCGGGCCACGGCCGGATGCGACTCCAGGAACTCGGCCAGTGCCAGCGCGCTCGCGCTGTGGCGCTCCATGCGGATCGCCAGCGTTTCCATGCCCTTGAGCAGCACCCAGGCGTTGAACGCGGACAACGTCGGCCCGGCCGTGCGCACGAAGGGGAAGACCTTGCCCATGATGAAATCATGCGAGCCCACCACCGCGCCGCCCAGCACGCGGCCCTGCCCGTCGATATGCTTGGTGGCCGAGTGGACCACGATGTCGGCGCCGAACTTCATCGGCTGCTGCAACGCCGGCGAACAGAAGCAGTTGTCCACCACCAGCAGCGCGCCGGCGTTGTGGGCAATGTCAGCCACCGCGGCGATATCGGCCACTTCGGTGAGCGGGTTCGAGGGCGTTTCCAGGAAGAACAGCTTGGTGTTCGGCTTGACCGCCGCGCGCCAGGCCGCCAGGTCGGTGCCATCGACAAAAGTGGTCTCCACGCCGAACTTGGCGAAGATGTTGGAGAACAGCGTCATGGTCGAGCCGAAGATGGCGCGCGAGCTGACCAGGTGGTCGCCAGCCTGCATCGACGACATCACGATCGACATGATCGCGCTCATCCCGGATGCGGTTGCCATGCACGCCTCGGCGCCTTCCAGCGCGGCCAGGCGGCTCTGGAACATCGCCACGGTGGGATTGGTGAAGCGCGAGTACGTAAAGCCCGACTCCGAATTGGCGAAGCGCTCCGCGGCCTCGGCAGCGCTGTTGAAGCAGAAGCTGGAGGTCAGGTACATCGCCTCCGAGTGCTCCATGAACTCGCTGCGCATGGTGCCGGCGCGCACGCCAAGCGTATCGATGCCGAGGGAGTCGAGGGGAAGCGGTTCGTTCATGATGGGGGAGGCGGTGGTACCCGCGCGGTTATCCGTGTAAGTGGTGGTAGCCAGGCTGCCCGCTGGCGGCAGCAACAAAAAAGCCCGTGCGATCAATGGCCGGGGGCCAAATCGACGGGCTGCTTGTGTTCGTTGGGATAGGCCCCGCGCTGCGGCGGGAATCCGGCTTGCCATCGTGCCTGTGGTGCGCACAACCGGGAAGCCGGCGTTCCGCTTTAGCTGTTTCGGGCAATTTCCCTGTGACGGGCAATTTCCTGTTCCGGGAGCAACGATCTACAAAAACGATCAACATACCGCTCCGGCAGGACCCGCGTCCGCAAGCTGACAATCAAATCGACGCCCGGCAATGTTACGGCCGGGCCTCGCTTCTCGTCAACTCCGCCGCGGTGATCGCGGCTGTTGCGGGCATGCGCCGTCTTACTCGTTACCGCCCGAACGCTGCAAGTGCAGTTGCGAGCGCTCGCCATCGCCAAGGCCACCGGTGCCATCGCGATCGGCCTGGCTGCGCGCGGTTTCCAGGCGCTCCAGGTAGGCTTCGTCGATATCGCCCGTGACGTAACGGCCATCGAAGCACGAGGCGTCGAAGTCGTTGAGTTTCGGGTTGATGTCGCGCACGGCCTGCTTCATGGCTTCGACGTCCTGGTAGACCAGCTTGTCGGCGCCGATGATGCGGGCAATTTCTTCATCCGTGCGACCGTAGGCAACCAGCTCGCTGCGGGTGGGCATATCGATGCCGTACACGTTGGGGAACTTCACCGGCGGCGCGGCCGAGGCAAAGATCACCTTGTTGGCGCCGGCTTCGCGCGCCATCTGCACGATCTCGAAGGACGTGGTGCCGCGCACGATGGAATCGTCCACGATCAGCACGTTCTTGCCCTTGAACTCCACGCCCATGGCATTGAGCTTCTGGCGTACCGACTTCTTGCGCACCGCCTGGCCGGGCATGATGAAGGTGCGGCCGATATAGCGGTTCTTGAAGAAGCCCTCGCGGTAGTTCACGCCCAGCTTGTTGGCCACCTGCATGGCGGCCGGACGGCTGGAGTCGGGGATCGGCATCACCACGTCGATGTCGCCGGCGGAGACTTCGCGGCGGATCTTCTCGGCCAGGTAATCGCCCATGCGCAGGCGCGCGTCGTACACGGGCACGCCGTCGATGCACGAATCCGGGCGGGCCAGGTAGACGTACTCGAAGATGCACGGCGTGAGCACCGGGTTATCGGCGCATTGCTGGGTGTAGAGCTTGCCGTCGAGGTCGATGAAGATGGCCTCGCCGGGCGCCACGTCGCGCTCGAGCTTGTAGCCGATGCCTTCGAGCGCCACCGACTCCGACGCCACCATCCATTCCTTGCCGGTCGGCGTTTCCACGCTGCCCAGGCACAACGGACGGATGCCGAACGGATCGCGCACGGCCAGCATGCCGTAGCCGGCGATCTGCGCGGCGATGGCGTACGAGCCACGCACGCGGCGGTGCATGCCCGCCACGGCCCTGAAGATCGTGGGCGGGTCCAGCGCCAGGCCGCTGCTGGCGCGCTGCAGCTCGTCGGCCAGCACGTTGAGCAGCACTTCGGTGTCGGAGTGCGTGTTGATGTGGCGGCGATCGCGGCTGAACAGCTCCTCGTGCAACTGCTTCCAGTTGGTCAGGTTGCCGTTGTGGGCCAGGATCACGCCGTAGGGCGCATTGACGTAGAACGGTTGGGCTTCTTCCTCGCTCGAGGCCGAACCGGCGGTGGGGTAACGCACCTGGCCGATGCCGGCGGCTCCAGGCAGGCCGCGCATATTGCGCGTGCGAAACACGTCGCGCACCAGGCCGTTGGCCTTGTGCATGTGGAAGGTGCTGCCATTTGCGGTAGCGATGCCGGCTGCATCCTGTCCGCGGTGTTGCAACAGCAGCAGGCTGTCGTAAATCAATTGGTTAACGGGCGTGGATGAAACCACACCGACGATACCGCACATGCCAAGCTCCCAGGAAAGGCGTTTGAATCAGGGGGCGGCCCCGCCCTGCAGGGAGGAGCCCGCGTACTACCGGCCGGGCGAGTCCGCCCGGCTTCATGTCATGTCTTGACGTACTTGGCGACTTCGGGAGGCAGCCAGGGCCGCAGCGACTCCATCGCCTGCATCACGTAGGGCCGGGACAGCGCATCGCGCCAGAATGCCTCCTCGGGCAGCTTGGTGAACCCGGCCAGGGTCACCACGAACATCACCACCAGCGCGCCGCGCAACAGCCCGAACACCAGCCCGAGGCCACGATCGGCAGGCTTGAGCCCGGTACTCTCCAGCAACTGGCCCAGCACCGTGCCGGCCAGTGCGGCGGCGATCACGGTGCCGATGAAGATCACCGCGAAGCCCAGTGCGCTGCGCGCCAGCTGACCACCGGGCACCGATTCGGGAATCCAGCCAGCCGCGGTGCCCGCGAAATGGTAGGCCACCAGAAACGCCACCACCCAGCCGATCAGCGAGAGCACTTCCCGCACCAGTCCGCGCAGCACGCCGATCAGGCCCGAGGCGATAAGGATGAAAACAACGCTGTAATCGAAAAAAGTCGGCTGCATGCGTAATACGGTGTCCCGGTGCGGCGGCTGGGCGGTGGGTCTGATGGGTCAACCAGCCCGCGCCGGGCTTTATTGTTCGACCACCTTGGCGGTCAGGCCCACGGCGCGCACCCGCTTCTCGGCGGCGTCAGCCGCGTCGCGATCCGAAAAAGGGCCGGCACGCAGCAGCACACGCTCGCCGTCGGCCAACACCTTCTTCTCGATATAGGCAGGCACCTTGCCTGCCTTGAGCTTGCCCAGCCAGCTCTTGGCCTTCTCCTCCGAGGAGAAAGCGCCGATCAGCACAAGGAACTTGCCGCTGCCCGGCTTGGCTGCGGCGGCGGCCGGCTTGTCGGCGATCTTCTCGGTGGGCGCAGCCGCAGCGGCTGTCGCTGCAACGGCGGCTGCGGCAGGCTTGGCCGCGGCCGAATCGGCGACCAGTTCCTCGCCGGCATCGAGCGCCTGGCTATCGAGCTTGGACTGCGGCGCGGGCGGCAACGGATCCGCCTTGCGGGCATCTGGCTTCACCTTGCCGGCAGCGCCGCCCGGGCCACCATCGATCTTGACGGAGATATTGTCGTTGACCGGCCTTGGCTGGGTCTCGAAGACGATCGGCAGCACGATAACGGCAGCCGCCATCAGCACCACGGCGCCGATCAGGCGCCGGCGCGCCCGCTGCTTTTGCGGAAACTCCGGGTCGAGCGTGTCGTCCGCGTACTCCTCGGCCAGGCGCCGCGACGAAGCGATGCCTGCACCCGGATCCGAACGCGAGCGGCGCCCGCGCTCCGGTGCCGGGGCGTTGCCCTTGCGGGAAGAAAACAGCGAAAGCAGGCCCATAGATTGGTTCGGTGCGACGGCCGCAAAACCGGCCGTTGAAATTGTCGCTCAGATTGCGCGGCGATTTGCCCCGGTGTTAGCCCCGGATAACTGCCCGGCGGCCGCGCGACTCAATTTGCCCGGGTGGCGCGATATGCCATCACGCCCGCCACGGTGTAGAACGATCCGAAGACCAGAATTCTATCATCCTCGGTCGCTCTGCCGAGGGCATCCCGGTAAGCCGCCTCCGGGCTGGCAAAGCAGGCCGCGGTAGCGTCAGGCCCGGGATGAAAACCGCCCTCTTCCAGCTTCTCCAGCAAATCCGCCGCGCTGGCCGCGCGCGGCGTCGGCAGGTCGGCCAGGCACCAGTGGTCGACCTTGTCGGCCAGATGGCGCAGCACGCCGGCGATGTCCTTATCCTCCATCGCGCCGAACACCGCGTAGGTGTAGCGGAAGAACCCCATGTTGTCGAGGTTCTGGCCAAGCGTGGCAGCCGCATGCGGATTATGCGCCACATCCAGGATCACAGTCGGGCGTCCCGGCATGACCTGGAAGCGTCCCGGCAACTCCACGAAGGCCAGCCCGTTGCGCACTTCCTGGGCACTGACCGGCAGCCGCGGGCGCATTGCCTGCAGCGCGGCCAGCGCGGCCGAGGCGTTGAGCAACTGGTTGGCGCCGCGCAGCGCCGGATAGCCCAGCCCGTTGAGCTTGCGCTCGCGGCTGCTCCAGTCCCACTGCTGGCGCTCCTGGCCCTTGGAAGCCTGCTGATGGAAGTCCCGGCCCACCAGCCAGAGATCTGCGCCGATCGCTTCGGCGTGATCGATCACCGACTGCGGCGGCATCGGATCCGCCACGATGGCCGGCACGCCCGGACGGAAGATCCCCGCCTTCTCGTAGCCGATCTTCTCGCGCGTATCGCCCAGGTAACTCGTATGGTCGATGTCCACGCTGGTCACGATGGCGCAATCGGTATCGATCACGTTCACCGCATCCAGCCGGCCGCCCAGCCCCACTTCCAGGATCATGGCATCCAGCCCCGCCGCGGCGAAGGCATGGATGATGGCCAGCGTGGTGAACTCGAAATACGTCAGGCTCACCGGATCCGCGAAGCTCGTGCGCGCCCGCTCCACCGCCTCGAAATGCGGCAACAGCTGCGCGTCCGTGGCGAACTCGCCATTGATGCGCGCACGCTCGTTGAACGCCATCAGGTGCGGCGAAGTATGGCAACCCACCTTGTAGCCCGCCTCGAGCAGGATGCGCTCCAGCATGGCGCAGGTGGAACCCTTGCCGTTGGTGCCGCCGACGGTGAACACCACCGCATCGATGCGCAGCCCCAGGGCCTCCTTGACACGAGTGATGCGCGCCAGGCCCATGTCGATGCCGACCGGGTGGGCGGATTCGAGATGGGTGAGCCATTCGGGGAGGGAGGGGAAGATAGGCATGATTGGGGGGACGGGATTGAATCGGGGGTCTGGCTTATTGGAGCCGGTTTTGAGGTAAGTGGTTCTTTCGCGAGGCGGATTGATTGGATTGGCTTTGCTTGGGGTGGATATTGGGGTGGGTTGGGTTAAGGCAAAGGCCTAAGGTCGAGGGCAACTGCAACTTCAACCGCAAAATCAGCTTCAAATTCAACGACTTAACGTCAAAAGCAACTGCAGTTTCAGCACCCCTGCGGGGCGGCGACCTACTTTTTTGTCTTGCCAAAAAAGTAGGCAAAAAAGGCGCGCCGGATGGGGCGACTACCCCTCGGGCGCCCCATCCGGCCTAGGTAAACCTTGACGGCTCGCTACGCATCGCGCATGGGTGTTTCCCGCCTGACTGGCGGGAAACACG
>NZ_BAAILO010000382.1:0-220 GCF_054589115.1 Cupriavidus sp. 8B
GTTGCTGACCGCAGGCAAGAAGCCGACCGACAACTTGCCCACCCGATTCCTGACACTTCGCGGTCTGAACGTATAGCCCAGAAAGTCGAACTGACATAGCGGATAGCTTGCCTGCCGGTTGGCCTGCTTGCAGTACACGATTTTGGTCTTTTCCGGATGCAGATCCAGCTTGCATTCGGCCAGCCGCATCTCCAGCCCCTGCTTGAGCCCTCGCGCCTGC
>NZ_BAAILO010000383.1:0-297 GCF_054589115.1 Cupriavidus sp. 8B
CGCGCTGGCCATGATGGGACCAAAATTGCGACCGGACATCCTGTAGGTCAGGTTGCCCCATCGGTCTGCGCGATATGCCTTCACGAGCGCATAATCAGCTTTCAGCGGTAATTCGAAGATGTAGTTCTTGCCCTCTATCTTGCGGGATTCCTTTCCTTCCGCGAGCCTGGTGCCATAGGCTGTTGGGGTATAGAATCCGCCGATTCCGGCGCCTGCAGCCCGCATGCGCTCCGCCAACGTACCTTGTGGAATGACTTCAAGTTCCACTTCTCCCGCCCGATAAGCCGCGTCAAACAG
>NZ_BAAILO010000384.1:0-399 GCF_054589115.1 Cupriavidus sp. 8B
CGAGTTCTCGATTCCCGCTGCATGGAAGATGGGCCAGGTCGCGCAGGAGATGCCGGAGACCGAGCAGAGCGCGACCGACTTCGTAGTCGAGGGTGACACCGCGCTGTTGGCCGCGCAGGCCGAAGTAGCCGCCGCCGAGGCCAGCGACGACGGCATGCGCATGGCGCACGCCTACATGGCCCTGCACGACGCCGGTGCACACGATGCCCCCGCACGTGCCCAAGCGCTGATCCTGGGCCTTGGCTTCAGTGCCGCGCAGCTTAGTCAGCCGGTCAACAGTTTCTCCGGCGGCTGGCGCATGCGACTGCAACTGGCGCGCGCGCTCATGTGCCCGTCCGACCTGCTGCTGCTCGACGAGCCGACCAATCACCTCGACCTCGACGCGCTGGTCTGGCTGGA
>NZ_BAAILO010000385.1:0-9283 GCF_054589115.1 Cupriavidus sp. 8B
GCTTCCGGACCTTCAGAGCGACAGAAATCGCGCTATATCATGCACTTGGCAATCTCCCCGAGCCTCCGTCCACCCACACTTTTTTCTGACGAACCTTTTTTTATTGCGAGCGGACCGCTATCAGGCCAGCTTCTTCAGCAGCGTGCGCAGATTGCCGATCATCAGGTCGATCTCTTCCGTGGTCACGTTCAGCGCGGGCATGAAGCGCAGCAGGTTGGGGCGCGGCGAATTCAGCAGCAGGCCTTGCGGCTGCATGTCGCGTGCTTCTTCCACCAGTTGCGGGCCGATGTCCTTGCTCAGCACCAGCGCGCGCAGCAGGCCTTCGCCGCGTTCGCCGCCCAGGCCGAACTCCGACGACAGCGCCAGCAGCTGCTCGCGCAGGTAGGCGCCTTTTTCTTGCACGCTTTGCAGGAAGCCGGGCGAGGTCAGCTGCGAGATTACGGCGCTGCCGACGGCCGTCATCACCGGGTTGCCGTTGTAGGTGCCGCCCTGGTCGCCGGCTTCGAAGCTGGCGACTTCGGCCTTGCACAGCAGGGCTGCCAGCGGCACGCCGCCGCCAATGCCCTTGCCCAGCGTCATGATGTCCGGCTCCACGCCCGACAGCTCATAGGCGAACATGGTGCCGCAGCGCCCGCAGCCGGTCTGCACTTCGTCGACGATGAACAGCAGCTTGTGCTGGTCGGCCAGCTTGCGCAGGCCTTGCATGAATTCGCGCGAGGCGGGGATCACGCCGCCTTCGCCCTGCACCGGCTCCAGCATGATGGCCACGGTCTTGTCGTTGATCAGCTTCTCGACCGAGGCCAGGTCGTTCAGCTCGGCCTTGGGGAAGCCCGGCACCTGTGGTGCGAAGATGGTGTCCCAGCCGGCTTTGCCCGACGCGCTCATGGTGGCGAGCGTGCGGCCGTGGAAGCTGTGGTCCATGGTGATGATCTCGAACGCGCCGTTCTTGTGCTTGCGGCCCCATTTGCGCGCCAGCTTGATCGCGCCTTCATTGGCTTCCGCGCCGCTGTTGGCGAAGAACACCTTGTCGAAGCAGCTGGCGTCGGTGAGCTGCTTGGCCAGCTTGAGCATGGGTTCGTTGTAGAACGCCGGGCTCGGGTTGAACAGCTTTTGCGACTGTGCCACCAGCGCATCGATCATGGCCTGGTTGGAGTGCCCCAGGCAGTTGACCGCCCAGCCTTGCACGAAGTCCAGGTATCGCTTGCCGTTATGGTCCGTGAGCCACGAGCCCTTGCCTTCGGTAAAGACGAGCTCGGGCCGGTTGGTGATGTACATCAGGGATTGGACGGGGTACTCAGCAAATGCCATGGCGGACTCCAGGGGTCGGCGTGAAACAGGGGGGGAGGAGAGCAGAAAAACAAAAAGCCACGGGGATTGCCCGTGGCTTGTTGACCTGAACAGAAGCTATGGACGGTCAGCCGCGAGGCACCCCGGTGGGGAGCAACGTACGGTAGCTGCGTCGGTTGATAGCGTAGTTCATGGCGGCCAATATAAGGCCCAGGCGCCCGGCTGTCAAAACGAATTTTGGCGGGGCCGGGCATTGTTGTAGCGTAGGAACGGACCGGGTGGCGCTCAGGCCGCCGGTGCCGGCGGTACCGAACCTGCCGGATGCATGTCCGCTTCCGACGTGAACGAGTCGGCGAAGAAGGCATCCTCGTGCAGGTCGCAACGCAGGGAGAAGTCCTTGCGCGCGGCATTGATCATCACCGGCGCGCCGCAGGCGTAGACCTCGAAGCCGGACAGGTCGGGATGGTCCTCCATCACGGCCTCGTGGACAAAGCCGGTGCGCCCGCCCCAGTCGTCGCTGTCGTGGGCGTTGGAGACCACCGGCACGTAGCGGAAGTTGGGCAGCTCGCGCGCCCACTGCTCGCACAGCGCGTGCATATACAGATCGCGCGGGCGGCGGCCGCCCCAGTACAGCGTCATCGGGCGGGTGATGCCGGTGTAGACCGCATGCTCCACGATGGCCTTGATCGGCGCGAAGCCGGTGCCGGAGGCCAGCAGGATGATGGGCTTGTCGGAGTCTTCACGCAGGAAGAAGCTGCCGAGCGGGCCTTCGAAGCGCAGGATGTCGCGCTCCTTCATGGCCGGCTGGCCGTCCCTGGCGCCGAACACGTAGTCGGTGAAGGTGCCGCCGGGCATATGGCGGATGTGCAGCTCGATCGGGCCTTCCTGGTGCGGCGGCGTGGCGATGGAGTAGCTGCGGCGCTTGCCGTCGCGCAGCAGGAACTCGACATACTGGCCGGCCAGGAACTGCATGCGCTCGGTGGCGGGCAACTGCAGGCGCGCAACGACGACGTCGTCGGCCACGCGTTCCAGCGTGGCGACGCGGCACGGCACCTTCTTGATCGGGATGTCGCCGGCGCCTTGCACCTCGCGGCATTCGATGGTGATGTCCGAGGTGGGCTTGGCGCAGCAGAACAGCGCGCGGCCCTCGGTCTTTTCCTGCGCGGACAGCGCGGAAAGTGCGTGATCGCCCTGCTCGATGCCGCCAGCGGTGACACGGCCCTTGCAGGATCCGCATGCGCCGTTCTTGCAGCCGTAGGGCAGGCCAATGCTGTGGCGCAGGGCCGCGGTAAGGATGGTTTCATCCGCGGCCGCTTCGAACGTGCGGCCGCTGGGCATGACGGTAACTTGATAAGCCATAATCACTCTATGAGCAAAAATCTGTCGCGACGCCGCCTGGGTCGCCCGCGCCTACTCATCGTTGGCTGTGGGGATGTGGGCACGCGTTGCCTGCGTATTCTATCGACGCGCTGGCGCGTCTTTGCCATCACTTCGCAGCCGTCCCGCCGCACGGCGCTGCGGGACAACGGCGCCGTGCCGCTGGTGGCCGACCTGGACCGGCCCGCAACGTTGGCGCGCCTGGCCGGGCTGGCCGACAGGGTGCTGCACCTGGCGCCGCCGCCGTCCCGCGGCGAGGGCGATCCCCGCACGCTGGCGCTGCTGCGCGCCTTGCGGCGTGGTGCCTGGCGGCGCTGCGCCGCACGGCCTGGCGGATGGTTTGCCAAGCCCGCTATTCTACCCGACCGGGGCAACGGCAGGTCCGGCCGAAGTGCCGCGGCGCCAGCGTTTGTCTACGCCAGCACCTCGGGCGTATATGGCGATCGCGGCGGCGCCAGGCTGGCGGAATCGCAGGCGGTGCGCCCGCAAACCGCGCGCGCCCGGCGCCGCGTGGCGGCCGAGCAGGCCGTGCGGGACTTTGGGCGCCATGCCGGCTGGCGTGCTTCCATCGTGCGCATCCCCGGCATCTATGCCGAAGACCGGCTGCCGCTGGCCCGCCTGGCCAAGGGCACGCCGGCGCTGGCGCCGCAGGACGATGTCTATACCAACCACATCCATGCGCTGGACCTGGCCCGCACCATGGTGGCGTCGCTGTTCCGCGGCCGCGCGCAGCGGGTGGTGCACGCCAGCGACGATTCGGAAATGCGCATGGCCGACTACTTCGACCTGGTGGCCGACCGCCGCGGGCTGCCCCGGCCGCCGCGCCTCGCCCGCGCGCAGTTGCGCGAGGCCGTGGAGCCGACCCTGCTCAGCTTCATGAGCGAATCGCGCCGGCTGGAGAACGCCCGTCTCAAACGCGAGCTGCGCCTGCGGCTGCGCTATCCCACCGTGGCGTCCTTTTTCGACGCCTGAATTCAGCTGCTCCCGGCGTCTGCCGGGAGCGCTTTCTTTCCTCATCCCCTCCACCGTGCGGGTGGCACGCCGTTTGCATTGGTGTTGCCGCTCGATCCTGTATAGACAGCAAGTGATGTAGCCGGCGTGGCGATGCGCAGATCTGGTGCGCCGAGGCGAAAGGGGCATGTGCCGGATGCGCCCTCAATGGGCATTGGCGGCCATTGGCGAGCACCTTGCCCAATCGCGTAACGTGCCTGTTTCCCGCTGTTCCAGGCTCGGCGGTACGTAAGTGCCGGCAACGCCAGTTCCGCGCTTCGCCTCGGGTTAACTACTGCATTGACTTGTATATACAGGGTTGCTAAATTGCCTGGCAAATGACCGGCGCTGCAAGTACGGCGCCGCCCGCCGGGCGATCCGGCTGCCGCCAACGCTGGCGCGGCCCCGTTCGCATCACACCAAAGGAGCCAGGAAGATGGGATTTCGTATCCGTAGCGGTAAGTCGCTAGCCGTCGCCGTTGCAGCAGTCGTCGCCACGCTGGGTGCCGCAGGCACCGCGCAAGCGCAAGCCACGCAGGTCACGCTGGGCATGAGCGGCTGGACCGGTTTCGCGCCGCTGACGCTGGCCGACAAAGCCGGCATCTTCAAGAAGCACGGTGTCGACGTCGACATCAAGATGATTCCGCAGAAGGACCGTCACCTGGCACTCGCCTCCGGCGCCATCCAGTGCGCCGCCACCACGGTCGAGACCCATGTGGCCTGGAACGCCAACGGCGTGCCCATCACCCAGATCGTGCAGCTCGATAAGTCCTACGGCGCCGACGGCCTGGCCGTGCGCGGCGACGTCAAGGGCTTTGCCGACCTCAAGGGCAAGACCATCGGCGTGGATGCGCCCGGCACCGCGCCTTACTTCGGCCTGGCCTGGATGCTCAAGAAGAACGGCATGAGCCTGAAGGACGTGAAGACCACCACGCTGTCGCCGCAAGCCGCCGCGCAGGCCTTCGTCTCGGGCCAGAACGACGCTGCCATGACGTATGAGCCGTATCTGTCGTCCGTGCGCCAGAACCCGGACAAGGGCAAGATCCTGGCCACCACGCTGGACTACCCGATGGTGATGGATACGCTGGGCTGCGCGCCGAAGTGGCTCAAGGACAATCCCAAGGCCGCGCAAGCGCTGGTCGATAGCTACTTCGAAGCGCTCGACATGATCAAGCAGGACCCGGCCAAGGCCAACGACATCATGGGCGCGGCGGTCAAGCAAAGCGGCGAGCAGTTCGCCAAGTCGTCCGCCTACCTGCGCTGGCAGGATCGTGACGCCAACCGCAAGTTCTTCGGCGGCGAGCTGGCCAGCTTCAGCAAGGAAGCGGCGCAGGTGCTGCTGGAGATCGGCGTGATCCGCCAGGTGCCGGACGTAACGGCGCTGTACGACGCGCGCTTCATCAAGTAACGAGGTTGGTGCCATGACGCAGGTTCACATTGGTTCGCCCGCCGCGAATCCAGATACAAAGCCCGCCCCCGCCGCGGTGACTCGGGCGCCCGCGCGCCGGCATCCCTGGCTGGCGCCGCTGGCGCCGGTCACCCAACGCGCGCGCTGGGTGCTGGGTTTGTCGTTCTTCGTGGTGTTTTTCGCCGTGTGGGCGGCGGTGACCCTGGGTGGCATGGTGCCGCGCACCTTCCTGGCCGACCCGATGACCATGGCCCATGAAGGCGTGCTGCTGTTTACCGAGTACAACTTCATCGGCGATATCGGCATGACGGTATGGCGCGTGCTGGGCGGCTTCGTGCTGGCCGCCGCGCTGGCCGTGCCGCTGGGCATCTTCATGGGCGCGTACAAGGCGGCGGAGGCGTTCTTCGAGCCCTTCGTCTCGTTCTGCCGCTACCTGCCGGCGTCGGCCTTTATCCCGCTGCTGATCCTGTGGGCGGGCATCGGCGAGGCGCAGAAGGTGCTGGTGATCTTTATCGGCTCGTTCTTCCAGATCGTGCTGATGGTGGCGGTGACGGTGGGCGGCGCGCGGCGCGACCTGGTGGAGGCGGCCTACACGCTGGGCGCCAACAGCAGCGGCATCGTGCGGCGCGTGCTGATCCCGGGCGCCGCGCCCGAGATCGCCGAGATCTTGCGCCTGGTGCTGGGCTGGGCCTGGACCTACGTCATCGTGGCCGAGCTGATCGGCTCGTCCTCCGGCATCGGCCACATGATCACCGACAGCCAGGCGCTGCTCAACACCGGGCAGATCATCTTCGGCATCATCGTGATCGGTTGCATCGGCCTGGTCTCCGACCTGGCATTCAAGCTGGCCAACCAGCGCCTGTTCCCGTGGAGTTCTATCAAATGAGCGCGCTGTCCATCCAGCAGGTCTCGCGGACCTTCGTCAATCCGCGCGGCGGCCAGACCCTGGCCTTGCAGCCGACCGATTTCGAAGTGGCGGACAACGATTTCGTCACCATCCTCGGCCCGTCCGGCTGTGGCAAGTCCACGCTGCTGCGCATCGTCGCCGGGCTGGATACGCCCACCACCGGGCGCGTGCTGCTCGACGGCCAGGAAGTCACCGGCCCGGGCGCGGAGCGCGGCATGGTGTTCCAGTCCTACACGCTGTTCCCATGGCTGACCATCGAGCAGAACGTGCGCTTTGGCCTGCGCGAGCGCGGCATGAGCGAGGCCGACCAGCGCGAGCGCAGCGACTTCTTTATCCAGCGCGTGGGCCTGCGCGGCTTCGAGCACCATTTCCCCAAGCAGCTATCGGGCGGCATGCAGCAGCGCACGGCGATTGCCCGGGCGCTGGCCAACGATCCCAAGATCCTGCTGCTGGACGAGCCCTTTGGCGCGCTGGACAACCAGACCCGCGTGCTGATGCAGGAACTGCTGCTGGGCATCTGGGAGGCCGCGCGCAAGACCGTGCTGTTCGTCACGCACGATATCGACGAGGCCATCTTCATGGCCAACCGCGTTGCCGTGTTCTCGGCGCGGCCGGGCCGCATCAAGCGCACGATCGATGTTGACTTCCCGCACCCACGCCACTACACCATCAAGACCTCGCCGGAGTTCTCCGAACTGAAGGCGGTACTGACCGAGGAAATCCGCGCCGAGGCCATGGCCGCCGCCGAGCACTGAGCCCATGAAAGCAGCCACCGCCAACCGCCGGGGCGTTCCCGATGCCACTCCCGCCGCGCTTTACCAGCAGGTCAAGGAGTACATCGCGCGCAATATCCAGAGCCGCGCATGGCAGCCGGGTGACCGCGTGCCGTCCGAGCAGGAGCTGGTGACCCGCTTTGGCGTGTCGCGCATGACGGTGAACCGCGCTCTGCGCGAGCTGGCCGAGCAGGGCAGGGTGGTGCGCGTGGCGGGCGTGGGCACGTTCGTGGCGGAACACAAGCCGCAGTCGACGCTGCTCAACGTGGTCAACCTGCAGGACGAGATCCGCATGCGCGGCCACGACTACGCCTGCGACGTCATGGTGGTGGAACGCGTGGCTGCCTCCATCGAGGTAGCCGCAGCGCTGGACCTGCGCACCGGCGAATCGGTGTTCCACTCCGTATGCGTGCACCGTGAGGACGGCGTGCCGGTGCAGCTCGAAGACCGCTATGTGAACCCGCGCGTGGCGCCGGACTTCATCAACCAGGATTTCGCCGCCGCCGATGCGGTCAAACCTGGCGAATACCTGCTGCGCCACGTGCCATACGACCAGATCGAGCATGTGGTCGACGCCATCTCCGCCACGGCGGAGCAGGCTACCCAATTGGAAATGCCGGCTACCCAGCCGTGCCTGCTGCTGACCCGCCGCACCTGGACGGGCGGCACCCCCGTTACCTTTGTACGTTGCCTGCACCCAGGCAACCGTTACCGCCTAGGCAGCCGATTCCGCGCCGATGGCAACCCGGCCTTCGGCTGAACCAGCCGTGGGCCGTTAGTCTTTTCAGATCCACCAGCCAACTCACGAACCCGGCTGTATAGACAGGGACATACAAATGAGCGCCACCCAAGCCAACCAAACTTCCCGCCCGCTGCTGACCTTGCAGCCCGGCGCCGTCACGCTGGCCGACCTGCGCCGCATCCATCGCGGCGAAGTGCGCCTGGCGATGGACGAATCCGCCTGGGCCGGCGTGCGCGCGTCCCAGGCCACCGTGCAGGACATCATCGACGCCGATGCCGTGGTCTACGGCATCAACACCGGCTTTGGCAAGCTGGCGCAAACGCGCATCCCGCACGACAAGCTGGCCGAACTGCAGCGCAACCTGGTGCTGTCGCACAGCGTGGGCACCGGCGCCGACCTTGCCGCCGACACCGTGCGGCTGATCCTGGCGATCAAGGCCGTGAGCCTGGCGCGCGGCCATTCGGGCATTCGCCCGGAGATCATCGAGGCGCTGCTGGCGCTGGCCAACTCCGGCGTCACGCCGTGCATTCCGGCCAAGGGCTCGGTAGGCGCGTCGGGCGACCTCGCGCCGCTGGCGCATATGTCGTGCACGCTGATCGGCGTGGGCGAGGTGATGATCGACGGCGTGCACCGTCCGGCGGCCGAGGGTCTGGCTCACGCCGGGCTGGCGCCGTTCACGCTGGGCCCCAAGGAAGGGCTGGCGTTGCTCAACGGCACGCAGGTTTCCACCGCGCTGGCGCTGGCCGGCCTGTTCGCCGCTGAGGACATCTTTGCCGCTGGCCTCGTGGCGGGCGCGTTGTCGCTGGAAGCCATCAAGGGCTCGGTGAAACCCTTCGACGCGCGCATCCATGCCGCACGCGGCCAGGCCGGTCAGATTGCCGTGGCCGGCGCCGTGCGCGCGCTGCTGGATGGCAGCCGGATCGTGGATTCGCACGTGAGCTGCGGCCGCGTGCAGGACCCGTACTCCATCCGCTGCCAGCCGCAGGTGATGGGCGCCTGCCTGGACAACCTGCAACACGCCGCGCGCGTGCTGCAGATCGAAGCCAATGCCGCGTCCGACAATCCGCTGGTGTTCCCGGAGCAGGGCGACGTGATCTCGGGCGGCAACTTCCACGCCGAGCCGGTGGCGTTCGCCGCCGACATCATCGCGCTGGCCATCGCCGAGATCGGCGCGATCTCCGAGCGCCGCCTAGCGCTGCTGCTCGATACCGGCCTGTCCGGCCTGCCGCCGTTCCTGGTGCGCGACGGCGGCCTGCATTCGGGCTTCATGATCGCGCAGGTCACCGCAGCGGCGCTGGCTTCCGAGAACAAGTCGCTGGCGCATCCCGCCAGCGTGGACAGCTTGCCGACCTCGGCCAACCAGGAGGACCATGTGTCGATGGCCACCTTTGGTGCGCGCCGCCTGGGCGATATGGCGGAGAACACCGCCGTGGTGGTCGGCATCGAAGCCATGGCCGCCGCGCAGGGCATCGAGTTCCATCGCCCGCTGGAGTCCTCGCCGCTGATCGAGTCCGAGATTGCGCGCATCCGCGAGCGCGTGGCCTTCGTGGAGGGCGACCGCTACTTCGCGCCGGATATCGAAGCGATGAAGCAGTGGGTGCAACAGGGCGATGCGGGCGCCGGCTGGCCGGAGGCCGTGCGGCAGGTGTTGCCGTCGCAGGTGGGCGTGGTCTAAGCCAGCCGTGCTGGACAAAACCATTGGCTTCGCTTCAAGTGGCGCCTAGCCGAACCGCCCCTCTCCCCAACCCTCTCCCCGTGAGGGGAGAGGGAGCGACAGCCGTCGGCATGGCAAGCGGCTT
>NZ_BAAILO010000385.1:9388-29372 GCF_054589115.1 Cupriavidus sp. 8B
CGCTCTCCCACTTGTGGGAGAGGGGCTGGGGGAGAGGGCGGGCGCCACCAGATGCGACGCACTAAAAATCACCGCAGCGCGGGTTGAACCCAACACGCAGGAGAACCAGACATGAATGCCAACGAACACCAATTCACAAAGGCAGTTGAACCGCGTGGCCAGCGCGAAATCCGCGCCCCGCGCGGCACCGAGCTGCACTGCAAGAACTGGCTGATCGAAGCCGCCTACCGCATGCTCCAGAACAACCTGGATCCCGACGTGGCCGAGCGCCCGCAGGACCTGGTGGTGTACGGCGGCATCGGCAAGGCGGCGCGCAACTGGGAATGCTTCGACGCCATCCTCGAGAGCCTGCGCAACCTGGGCGAGGAAGAATCGCTGCTGGTGCAATCCGGCAAGCCGGTGGGCGTGTTCCGCACCCACGCCGACGCGCCGCGCGTGCTGATCGCCAATTCCAACCTGGTGCCGCACTGGGCCACCTGGGACAAGTTCAACGAGCTGGATCGCGCCGGCCTGATGATGTACGGCCAGATGACTGCCGGCTCGTGGATCTATATCGGCACGCAAGGCATCGTGCAGGGCACTTTCGAAACCTTTGTCGAAGCCGGCCGCCAGCACTACAACAACGATCTCACCGGCAAGTGGATCCTCACCGCCGGCCTGGGCGGCATGGGCGGTGCGCAGACGCTGGCCGGCGTGCTGGCCGGCGCCTGCGTGCTGGCGATCGAATGCCAGGAGTCGCGCATCGACTTCCGCCTGCGCACGCGCTACGTCGACAAGAAGGCCACCACCATCGATGAAGCGCTGGCCATGATCGAAGAGGCCACGCGCAACAAGCAGGCCATCTCGGTTGGCCTGCTCGGCAACGCCGCCGAGATCATGCCGGAGCTGGTCAAGCGCGCGCAGGCCGGTGGCATGCGCCCGGACATCGTCACCGACCAGACCTCGGCGCACGACCTGGTCAACGGCTACCTGCCCGCGGGCTGGACCGTGGCGCAGTGGGAAGCCGCGCGCGCGGCGGATCCGAAATCGGTCGAAGCCGCTGCCAGGACCTCCATCGTCAAGCACGTGCAGGCCATGCTGGCCTTCCAGCAGATGGGCGTGCCCACGCTGGACTACGGCAACAACATCCGTCAGGTCGCCTTTGACGAGGGCGTGGCCAACGCCTTCGATTTCCCGGGGTTTGTGCCGGCGTATATCCGCCCGCTGTTCTGCCGCGGCAAGGGCCCGTTCCGCTGGGTCGCGCTGTCGGGCGACCCCGAGGACATCTACAAGACCGATGCCAAGATGAAGGAGCTGTTCCCCGAGGACGCGCACCTGCACCGCTGGCTCGACATGGCGCGCGATCGCATCGCCTTCCAGGGCCTGCCCGCGCGCATCTGCTGGGTGGGGCTGGACGAGCGCCACCGCGCCGGCCTGGCCTTCAACGAGATGGTGAAGAACGGCGAGCTGAAGGCACCCATTGTGATCGGCCGCGACCACCTGGATTGCGGCTCAGTCGCCAGCCCCAACCGCGAGACCGAAGCCATGCGCGACGGCTCGGATGCGGTGTCCGACTGGCCCCTGCTCAACGCGCTGCTCAATACCGCCGGCGGCGCGACGTGGGTCAGCCTGCATCACGGTGGCGGCGTGGGCATGGGCTTCTCGCAGCATGCGGGCGTGGTGATTGTTTGCGACGGCACCGATGCCGCGGCCAAGCGCATCGAGCGGGTGCTGTGGAACGACCCGGCCACCGGCGTGATGCGCCACGCCGATGCCGGTTACGAAAGCGCCATCGACTGCGCGCACGAGAAGGGCCTGAACTTGCCGATGGTGCCGAAGGCGGCAGACGCATGAACGGCGTCGAACGCTTCTCGCTCGGCGCGCTGGCCGCGCAGCCCTGGAAGAACGGCGGCGGCATCACGCGCGAGATCGCGGCGTGGCCGCCGGGCGCCGGCATGGACGCGTTCCTGTGGCGCGTGAGCGTGGCCGACATCGCCGCCGACGGCCCGTTCTCCGCCTTCCCCGGCATCGATCGCCAGATCGTGCTGCTGGAAGGCGCGGGCGTGCGCCTGCAGGCCGACAATGGCAGCTTCGATCATCGCCTCGATACCGTGGGCGAACCGTTCGCCTTTGCCGGCGAGCGCGGTGTGCAGGCAACCCTGCTGGATGGCACCACGCGCGACTTCAACGTGATGACGCGCCGTGGCCGCTGCCGCGCGAGTGTTGTGGCGGCGCGCGACGAATTCACGATCGCGCCCGGTGCGCACGTTGTGCTGTTGTTGGTGGTCGAGGGTGCATGGCGCCACGGCGTTGCCGGCCAGAGCGGGCAAGCCGTGCTGGCCAGCGACGACGGCATGTTGTTCGCCGAAGGCGTAGCGGTGCCATATCGCCTGCAGGCGATGTCGGAGCCCGCGCTTTGCCTGTGCGTCACCCTGGAACTGGAGTTGGAGAACCCGTAATGAACTTGAATCCGGCGCAGGCCGCCGTTACCTCTTCGTGCGCCGATGGCGTCTGGCATCGCTGCCACCTGCTGCCCGACGGCGATCCCGCCAAGGCCATCCGCGACGCCGCCTTGGTCGTGCAGCAAGGCCGCATCGTCTGGCTCGGCACGCAGGCCGAACTGCCGCAGACATACATCGCGCTGGCGCACCACGATGCCGGCAACGCCTGGATCACGCCGGGCCTGGTCGACTGCCACACCCACCTGGTGTACGGCGGCCAGCGCGCCGATGAATTCGCCATGCGCCTGGCCGGCGCCGGCTACGAGGAAATCGCCCGCGCCGGCGGCGGCATCGTCTCCACCGTGCGCGCCACGCGTGCTGCCGACGAAGACACGCTGTTCGCGCTGGCCGCCGCTCGCCTCGCGCCGCTGCTGGCCGAGGGCGTGACCACGCTGGAGATCAAGTCCGGCTACGGCCTGGACCTCGCCAGCGAGCGCAAGCAATTACGCGTGGCGCGCCGCCTGGGCGAGGCCTTCGGCGTGACGGTGCACACCACCTTCCTCGGCGCGCACGCGCTGCCGCCGGAATACGCGGGCCGCGCCGACGAGTACATCGCGCTGGTGTGCGACACCATGATGCCTGCGCTGGCCAAGGAGGGGCTGGTCGATGCGGTGGACGCCTTCTGCGAATCCGTCGGCTTCAGCCTGGCGCAGACCGAGCGCGTGTTCCAGGCCGCGCAACGCCACGGCCTGCGCGTCAAGCTGCACGCCGAGCAGCTCAGCAACCTGGGCGGCACCGCGCTGGCCGCGCGCTACCGCGCGCTGTCGGCGGACCACCTGGAGCATCTGGACGAGGCCGGCGTCGCCGCCATGGCCGAGTCCGGCACGGTGGCGGTCCTGCTGCCGGGCGCCTATTATTTCCTGCGTGACACCAACCTGCCGCCGATCGACCTGCTGCGCCGGCATGGCGTGCCGATGGCGATCTCCACCGATCACAATCCCGGTACGTCACCCGTCACTTCGCTGCTGTTGATGATGAATATGGCATGCACCCTGTTCAGGCTGACCGTGCCGGAAGTGCTGGCAGGCGTCACCACGCACGCCGCGCGCGCGCTGGGCGCGGCCGACCGGCACGGCCTGCTGGCCGCCGGGCGCGCCGCCGATTTCGTGCTGTGGAACGTCGATTCGCCGGCCGAGCTGGCCTACTGGTTCGGGCGCAATCCCGCCGCCGCCGTGGTGCGCCAGGGCAAGGTCTATCCCGCCGCCACGCAAGCGCAAGGAGTGCAGCCATGAGCGCCGGAAGCCTGTTTGCCGCGCAGGCCTTGCTGCCCACGGGCTGGGCCAGCAATGTGCTGCTGGCCTGGGACGACGCCGGCGCATTCACCACGGTGCAGGCCGGCGCGTTACCCGTGCAGGGCGTGCCGCATGCCGCCGGGCCGCTCTTGACGGGCATGCCCAACCTGCACTCGCACGCGTTCCAGCGCGGCTTTGCCGGGCTGACCGAATACCGCAGCGAGACACTGGCCGACGGCCAGGAGAGCGATTCCTTCTGGAGCTGGCGCAAGCTGATGTACCGCTTCGCGCTGAGGCTCTCTCCCGATACGCTGGAAGCCATCGCCACGCAGCTCTATATCGAGATGCTGCGCGCGGGCTACACCAGCGTTTGCGAATTCCATTACGTGCATCACGACACGGACGGCAAGCCTTACGCCGACCCTGCCGAGATGTCGCTGCGCCTGCTGCGCGCCGCGCAGACCGCCGGCATCGGCATCACGCTGCTGCCGGTGCTGTACCAGACGGCCGGCTTCGGCAACAAGCCCGCGGTGCCCGATCAGCGCCGCTTCCTACATGAGACCAGCGCCATGCTCGCGTTGCTCGGCCGCCTGGCCCCGCAATGCCACGGCCAGGCGCGGCTGGGCCTGGCGCCGCATTCGCTGCGCGCGGTGCCGCCGCAAAGCCTCGCCGACGCCGTGGCAGGCCTGCACGCGCTGGACGCAAAGGCGCCCGTGCACATCCATATCGCCGAGCAGCAGCGCGAGGTGGACGAGTGCATCACCCTCACGGGCACTCGCCCGGTGGCGTGGCTGCTCGACCATGCCGAGGTGGATGCGCGCTGGTGCCTGGTGCATGCCACGCACCTGGACTGGGATGAGCGCCGGCGCCTGGCGCACAGCGGCGCGGTGGCCGGCATCTGCCCGACCACCGAGGCCAACCTGGGCGATGGCGTGTTCGATGCCGCGCCGTACCTGGGGCAGGGCGGCGTCTGGGGCATCGGCTCGGACAGCCACGCCAGCGTCAGCGTGGTGGAAGAGCTGCGGCTGTTCGAGTACGGCCAGCGGCTGGCGCTGCAAAAACGCAATGTGCTGGCGTCCGACGCGCACAAGCAGGTGGCGGATCGCCTTTACCTCGATGCCGCCTTCGGCGGTGCGCGCGCGTCGGGCCGGGAGATTGGCGCGATTGCCGTCGGGCAGCAGGCAGATTTCGTCGTGCTGGACGGCGCGCATCCCGCGCTCTCGGGCTTGTCCGGCAGCCAGGCCCTGGCGGTCCATGTGTTCACCAACCATGGGCATGAGACACTAGCGGAAGTCCGCACGGCGGGCCGCACGCGCGTGCAGCATGGTACGCACGCCTTGCAGGCCGACGCTGGCAAGCGCTTTGCCGCTGCGCGCGCAAGCCTGCTGTCCGACTAAACCCGGCGCACCATCGGCCTCATGCTTGACCCTACAAGCTTCAGGTCCGCATTGATGAGCACAGCGCCTTTACGTTGCAAAGTTGCAAACAAGAAAACATGCCCTTCTCGACCGATACCCCCGCTTTCACCCTGCATCGCGGCACGCGCCCGATGCTGGTGTCGATGCCGCACGTGGGCACCCACCTGCCGGCCTCCGTGTCTGACCGGCTGACTGCCGAGGCACGCACCGTGCCCGATACCGACTGGCATCTTGAACGCTTGTACGGTTTCGCGCGCGAGCTCGGCGCCTCCATCCTGGTGGCAACCCACTCGCGCTACGTGGTGGACCTGAACCGCCCGCCCGACAACGCCAATCTCTACCCCGGCCAGGACACCACCGGCCTGTGCCCGGTCGATACCTTCGACAAGACGCCGATCTACGCCGACGCCAGCAGCCAGCCCGCCGACGACGAAATCGCCGCGCGCCGCGACGCCATCTGGCGCCCGTACCACGGCGCGCTCGCCGAGGAGCTGGCCCGCTTGCGCGCCGAGCACGGCACCGTGGCGCTGTGGGACGCCCACTCGATCCGCTCGGTGCTGCCGCGCTTTTTCGAAGGCAAGCTGACCGACTTCAACCTGGGCACCGCCAACGGCGCGAGCTGCGACGCCGCGCTGGCCAACCAGCTGCTGGATATCGCCGGCGCCTTGCCAGGCTACACCTCCGTGCTCAACGGGCGCTTCAAGGGCGGCTATATCACGCGCCAGTACGGCGCGCCGGCGCAGGGCGTGCAAGCCGTGCAGCTGGAGCTGACGCAGTCGGCCTACATGAGCGAGACCTATCCCTTCGCCTATGACGAAGCGCTGGCCACGCGCATCCAGCCCACGCTGAAGACGATGCTGGAAACGGTGCTGGGCTACGTGGAAGCACGTTAAGCCCGGGCAGGGAAACCAGGAAAGGCAGGAAGCACCTCACGCGACCCGTGTTGCCAATGGCAGCACGGGTCGCGTTGTCACATCTATAGGCATCTACGGCCATCTACAGCAGCGAATCCGCCAGCCGGCAAAGGTTCTGCCAGGTGCGCGTATGCAGCGGGCGGCGCTGCCACACCGCGCGCACCACCTGTTCGCTGTTGGCCAGGTAGCGCTGCTGGATCTGCCGCATGCGCGCCACCACATCGCGGTCATAGATCACCAGCGCGGCTTCCGCGTTGAGCGCGAACGAGCGGATATCCATATTGGTCGAGCCCACCATGGCGACCTCATCGTCGATGGTGACGTGCTTGGCGTGCAGGAAGGCGGGGCGGTACAGGTGGATCTGCACCCCCGAGTCCAGCAGCACGCCGAAGTAAGCCTCCTGCGCGGCCTGCGTGAAGCGCTGGTCGATCCGTTGCGACAACACCAGGTGTACCGCCACGCCACGGTAGCAGGCCAGGTGCAGCGCTTGCAGGAAGGCTTCGTCCGGCACGAAGTAGGGCGTGGTGATGACCACCACGCTGCGCGCGCGGTGGATCATGCTGATCAGCGCCATCTGCGCATTCTGTGTGCCGTAGCCGGGCCCGCTGGGCAGCATCTGCGCGATGTGCGGGCCTTGCTCCGCCATGGGCGGGAAGCTGTCGATGTCGAAGTTGCTGTCGCCGGTCTCCAGGTAGCGGTCGGCCAGGAAGACCGCTTGCAGCTCCGCCACCACCGGCCCCGTCACGCGCGCCACCAGTTCTTCATTGGGCAATCCCGGCATCGACTCGGCATCGATCACGTTCTGTGAGCCGATATAGCCAATGCTGCCGTCCACCACCAGGATCTTGCGGTGATTGCGCAGGTCGAAGCGCGCGCTCTTGCCTTTGAGCACTGCCATCAGCGAGCGCATCGGCAGGGCCTGCACCACCTCCACGCCGCCGTCGCGCAGCTTGCCTGCAAAAGCGCGCCAGCCAGCGCGGGCACCTAGCGCGTCCACCAGCAACCGGCAGCGCACGCCCCGCGCACTCGCCCGCAGCAGGGCGTCGGTGAAGGCGCCGGCCGTGGCATCCGCAGCGTAGATATAGACCAGCAGATGGACCTGGCGCCTGGCGGCGTCGATATCGGCAATCATCGCCGCTACGGTCGCGGCATAGTCGTCGAGCAGCGCCACGGCATTGCCCCGCATCGGCGAGTACGAGCCTAGCCGCTCGATCAGGCCGGCCGCATCGGCGGCAACCGCGGCAGGCAGCGGCTGCAATGGCGCGAAGCGCGCCACCCGGTCCCGTACGTTTGCGATGCCCTGGTTGATGCGGGCCAGCTTCAGCCGGCGCGACTTGGGATAGTAGATGCGGCCGAACAGCGCATACAGCACCAGTCCCACCCAAGGCAGGAAGAAGATCAGCAGCAGCCAGGTGCGCGCCGCCGCGGGCGCGCGGCGCTGCGGCACGTAGACCAGCATGGCCAGGCGGATCGCCCATTCCGCCAGCGTGAAGATCGATGGCAACAACCAGGACAGGTCCATCGGCATGGCGCCCTGTAGCGGGGCAAGCCAGGATGCAGGCAGGAAGGAAGCAAGAAGGGAAGGGGGCATGCGGCTAGGCGGCGGACGGCGGACTGCGCACCATACCAGAGGCGTGCGTTGGGCCAATGCAGGACAATGCCGGCATCGGCCCAGCATCAACCTGTCATCGGCGCCTTTGCGCTTTGCGTCCGGGCGGCGACTTGTACCTGATCAGTCTCTTGCCTCCTAAACCGCACATGGACTGTGAAACCAGGCAATGCGCCGGTTGTTCGCCCATATGCACTACGCTGCGATAGGGGTAGTTGAATGATGGCCAGCATGGACGATCGGGCCACGCCCCTGGCACGAAGGAGACGGCAATGGATACGCAAGCGCGCTTCCTGGCGCTGTGGTCGCGCTGCGGCGGCACGCACGCCGAAGCCGTTTATGCCGGCCTGGCACGGCACTACGCCGAGCCGGTGCGTCACTATCACACGCTCGATCATATTCGCCGCTGCCTGCGCCATCTGGACTGGGCGCGCGCGCAGATACCTGATCCCGACACCGTGGAGCTGGCGCTGTGGTGCCACGACGTGATCTATGTCCCCGGCGCGGCAGACAACGAGCAGCGCAGTGTCGCGTGGCTTGCGCACCACGCCGGCGGCCGCATCGCCACAGTGGCCCACGTCGCCGAGATGATCATGGCGACCACGCACGACGCCGCGCCTGCGGACGCCGGTGCCCGCTTCACCGTCGATATCGACCTGGCGGACATTGGCGGAAGCCTGGCACGGTTTCTCCGGAACGAGGCGAAGCTGCGGGCCGAGCAGCCCGGGCTGGACGATGCCGGCTACGACGCCCGCGCCCGCGTTTTTTTGCATGCCTTGCTGGCGCGCCCCCGCATCTACCATACGGAGGTGTTCCACGCTCGCTGTGAAGCCAGCGCCCGGCGCAACCTGGCGTGGCGGCTCGCCCAGCCAGCGCCGCTCCCCGGCACGCAAGGGCAGTAGAAGCACCAAGGCACTCAAACTGGAGGCCGCCATGCAAGCCACACAACCCCCCGCGATTCGCCGCATCAATATCGCGCTGCAAGGCGGCGGCACCCACGGGGCATTCAGTTGGGGCGTGCTGGACCGGCTGCTGGAAGACAAGCGCATCGGCATCGACGGCATCAGTGGCACCAGCGCCGGCGCCGTCAATGCCACCGTGCTTGCCTATGGCCTCGCAAGCGGTGGGTCGCAGGGCGCGCGGCAGGCACTGGAGACGTGCTGGCGCAAGGTGTCCGAGTGCGCCAGGCTGAGTCCCTTGCAACCTACCTGGCTGGACAGGTTGATGGGCGGCGGTGGCCATATGGAGATGTCGCCAGCGTGGATGATGTTCGACCATCTCACCCGCTTCTTTTCGCCCTACCAGCTCAACCCGTGCAACCTCAACCCGCTGCAGAACATCCTGGACGAGACCATCGATTTCGAGGTGTTGCAGCACAGCAAGAGCGTCAAGCTGTTCCTGTGCGCGACCAATGTGCTGCGCGGGCGCATCCGCGTGTTCAGCACCGGCGAGGTTTGCGCCAAGGCCGTGATGGCCTCGGCCTGCCTGCCCTCGCTGTTCCAGGCCGTGGAGATCGACGGCGAGTATTACTGGGACGGCGGCTACATGGGCAACCCGCCGATCTATCCGCTGATCTATGAGACCGACAGCCGCGATGTGCTGATCATCCGCCTCAACCCGATCCATATTCCCCAGGTGCCTGTCACTGCACGCGAAATCCTGGACCGCATCAACACGCTCAGCTTTAACTCCTCGTTGATGCGCGAGATGCGCGCCATCGAATTCATCACCCGGCTGATCGACGAAGGCGCGCTCGACCCGGCACGCTACCGCCGCATGCTGATCCACAGCATCGATGCCGAAGCCGAGATGGCGCGACTGGGCGCGTCCAGCAAGTTCAACGCGGATTGGGACTTCCTGCGCGGCCTGTTCACGCTAGGGCGCGAGCGGGCCGAAGCCTGGCTCGCGGCAAATTTCGACGCACTCGGCCAGCGCTCATCGATCGATATCGCGGAAACATTCCTTTAAGCGTTCGGCCGCGTACTACCATCAGTGCAGAGCGCCACGCGAGGCGCGCGGTGAGCAAACAGGTTGAGACGCATATGGACCGGGAATCGATGCCTGCGGTGTCCGACTCAGACGGGTCCGTGCTGTTCGCGGACATCAGCAACAGCACCAAGCTGTATGAGAAGGCCGGCAATGCGGCCGCCTTCGGCGCCATCGGGCAATGCATCGCCCTGATGAAATCCTGCTCGTCGGCGCAGCGAGGCCGGGTGGTGAAGACCATCGGGGACGAAGTCATGGCGGTGTTCGCCTCCGCCGAAAATGCAATGCAGGCTGCACTCGAAATGCAAATGGCGATTACCGCGCTGCCGCCGGTATCCGGTCTTCCCATGTCGATCCATATCGGCTTTCACCACGGCCCGATCCTGCGCGACGCATCAGGCGATGTGTTCGGCGACACGGTCAACCTTGCCGCGCGCCTCGCCAAGCTCGCATCGCAAGGACAGATCATCACCAGCAAGGACGCCGTGGCGCATCTGCCGCCCAGGCTGCGCCAGGCGATGCGCTACCTCTACCCGATACAGGTGCGCGGCAAAGTCGAACCCGTGGAGTTGTTCGAAGCGATATGGCAGCAGAACGCCGACATGACCATCCTCGCCGAAGTGAACCCACGCGCGAGCCGCCCCGCGCTGCTCACGCTACGGTATCGGGAGAAGGAGGTCCGGATGAACGGCGCATCGCCGCCGGTCACGATAGGGCGCGACGCCGCGATGACGATCGTCGTGGCGGATCCGCAGACTTCGCGGTTCCACGCAACCATCGAGTTCCGGGCAGGAAAATACATGCTGATCGACCGAAGCGCCAATGGCACGCATATCGCCATCGACGGTGATGACGAAATCATCCTGCGCCGCGATGAGGTCGCGCTGAGAGGGCACGGCTGGATTACGTTTGGCCAGTCGATGGAGGGCGCAGGGGAGCGGGTTGAGTTCTTTCCTGCCTAGTTCCTGGCCAGGGCGCCATACGGAACAGAAAGGCGTGGCGAAGCTTCGCTCATCCACGGGCGTATCTACTTGTTTTTCTTGGGAAATGCAGTGGTGCCCGGGGTCGGACTCGAACCGACACGACTTTCGTCGGGGGATTTTGAGTCCCCTGCGTCTACCTGTTTCACCACCCGGGCTGAGTGGATGCTGGCTGATTTGCCGACGAACCGGCGTGCCAGCATGGTGCTGAGCCGGGAATTATGCCGCAAATTCCGCCCGGTCACAACTAGCCTCGGCCAGGGCCTCCCGACCGGGCTCGCCTGGCCCGCGTGGCGCGGCTCCGATCGTAGTATTCAGGCGGCTTGCGGGCGATCCAGCGGATGAAATCCGCCATGGCGGGGTGGCCGCGCAGGCGTTGCCAGTCGTGGTAGGCCTGGGCCAGCTCGGTTTCCGTGAAGACCGAGTGGATCTTCTGGTGGCAGACCCGGTGCATGGCCACGGCGGCGCGCCCGCCCTGGCTGCGCGGCACGGGATGGTGCAGGTCGGTGCTGGGGCCGGGCACCATCGCGCGCCCGCACAGGGGGCAGGGCGGCAGGGTGCTGGGCGAGGCGCCGGCGGGCGGACCTTGCTGCTGGTCCTGGCCGGCGCGCAGATGGCGTTTGACGACCATGGGCGGTGCGACGGTGATGTGCTGGTGTTGCTATATCCGGGATTCTGTCGATACCTGGCGGTGTGCGAACTCGCATAGCATTATCGCAGCCGCGCCGCCGCCCGGCTTTTCCCCTTCATGCCGGAGCACCATGCCAGCCCTGCCGTCCCTTGCCAGCCTTGCCCAGTTGCCGTCGCAGGATCCCGCCTACTTCGCGGTCCAGTACAACAACCGCGCCCGGGTGCCCGACAACGTCGTCCACATGGCGCGCTGGGCGCAGATGTCCCGGCAGGTGCGCGAGCGCGCCGGCTGGCTGGAGGACCTGAGCTATGCCGGCGCCGAGCCCGGCCCGCACGACGCGGACGAGCGGCTCGATTACTTCCCCGCCGAACCTGGCGCCGTTGCCGGCCAGGCGCCGCCGCTGCTGGTGTTCCTGCACGGCGGCTACTGGCGCGCGCTGGACAAGCGCGACCACAGCCTGGTGGCCAACGCGCTGCCGCACTGCGGCGTCTCGGTGGCGGTGACCAATTACTCCTTGTGCCCGGCGGTGAGCGTGGAAACCATCCTGCTGCAGGCGGTGCGCAGCGTGGCATGGCTGTACCGCGAGGCGGACCGGCTTGGCCATGACAAGTCGCGCATCTTCGTGGCAGGGCATTCGGTCGGCGGCCACATGGCCGCGATGATGCTCACCACGCTGTGGCAGCGGGTGGGCAGCGACCTGCCGGCCGACCTGGTCAAGGGCGTGGTCTCGGTGAGCGGCCTGCACGACCTGGAGCCGCTGCGCCGCGCGGACTTCCTGCAGGTGGACCTGAAGTTGTCGGAAGGGGATGTGGACCGGCTCTCGCCGGCCTTCCTGCCCCCTGCCACGGATGCCCCGCTGGTAACCGCCGTGGGCGGCCTGGAACCGGAGGAATACCATCGGCAGACGGACCTGCTGCGCGCCGGCTGGCCCGCCAACGCGGCAGCACCGGGCTCGGCGCATGTGCCGATGCCCGGCAGGCACCACTTCAACGTGATGGATGATTTTGCCGACCGGGACAGCCCGTTGCTGCTTGCCGTGCGGCGGATGATGGGGGTGGCTTAGCCCCTCAGCCCTCCAGCACCCGCAACAACGACGACGTATCGTCCTTGCCCCAGCCCTTGTCCATCAGCGTGGCGAGCTGGCGCGAGGTGGCTTGCATGGCCGGGAGTTCCAGCCCGAGCTGCTGCGCGATCTGGGCGGCCAGCCCGAAATCCTTGTCGTGCAGGCGCGCCTCGATGCCGGGGGCAAAGTCGTGCGCCACCATCTTCGGCCCCATCATGTCGAGCATGCGGCTGCCGGCCATGCCGGTGGCCATGGCTTGCAGCACGCGGCCGCTGTCGACCTGCTGCGCCTGTGCGAAGCGCATGGCTTCGGCGATGCCTTCGATATTGACCACCTGCGCGATCTGGTTGCACAGCTTGGCGACCTGGCCCGCGCCGTGGTCGCCGATATGGGTGATGGTCTTGCCGAGCAGCGCGAGCAGGGGCCGCACGCGTTCCAGCATCTCGGCCTTGCCGCCCACCATGATGGTGAGGCTTGCGGCCTCGGCGCCCACGGTGCCGCCCGAGACGGGGCAGTCCAGCGCTTCGATGCCGCGCTCGGCCAGCCGTGCGGCGATCTCGCGGGTGACGATGGGCGAGATGGTGCTGTGGTCGATGCAGATGGTGCCCGGCGCCGCGCCTTCGATCACGCCGTGCTCGCCCAGCAGCACGGTCTGCACGTCTTCCGACGACGTGACGTTGGTGAAGACCACCGCGGCGCCGCGCGCGGCCTCCGCCGGTGTAGTGCAGGGCACGGCGCCAAGCGCGCGGGCCGTGTCGGCGGCCTCGGGGCGGCGTACAAAGGCGCGCACGGCGTGGCCGCCGGCTAGCAGGTGGCGCACCATCGGCGTGCCCATGGCGCCAAGGCCGATAAAGCCAATCGTCGTAACGTTCATACCGCTCGTATTGCTCGTATTGCTCATGTCAAAGCTTCCTTACTTGTCGGACGCGTAGGCGAACTTGCCGTCGCGGATCACACCCATCACGCGCGAGCGCTGGTCGAAGCCTTGGTGGTCCTTCACGCTCAGGTTCATCACGCCATTGGGAATGGTCAGGTTGGTAGTCGTCTCCAGCGCATCGCGCATGGCATGGCGGAACTCGCGCGTGCCCGGCTGCGCGCCGCTCTTGCCGGCACGGCGCGCGGCGTCGTCCAGCAGCATCCAGGCGCCCCAGGCATCGCCGGCGAATTGCGTGATGCTGTCCACGCCGTACTTCGCTTCATAGCGTGTCACAAAATCCATCGCCACCTTTTTCACCGGGTGGTTGTCCGGCAGTTGCCGCGCCACCACCACCGGCCCGGTCGGGAACAGCGTGCCCTCGACATCCTTGCCGCCCACCCGCAGGAAATCCCAGGTGGCGATGCCATGTGTCTGGTAGACCTTCCCCTTGTAGCCGCGCTCGGCCAGGGTCTTCTGCGGCAATACCGACGGCGTGCCCGCGCCGGCAATCAGGATCGCATCCGGGTTGGCCGCCATCAGCTTGAGCACCTGCCCGGTCACCGAAGTGTCGTTGCGCGAGAAACGCTCGTTGGCCACCACCTTGAGCTTGCGCACGTCCGCCAGCTTGGAGAACTCGCGCCACCAGCTCTCGCCGTAAGCATCGTTGAAGCCGATGAAGCCCACCGTCTTCACGCCATGGTTGCCCATGTACTCGGTGAGCACCGTGGCCATGTGCGAATCGTTTTGCGGCATCTTGAACGCCCAGCGCCGCTTGGGGTCCGACTGCGGCTCGATGATCGCGGCCGATGCCGCCAGCGCGACCATCGGCGTCTCACCTTCCGCCATGGCATCCAGCGCGGCGATGGCAGTGGGCGTGATGTTGGGGCCCACCACCACATCGACCTTCTCCTCGGAGATCAGCTTGCGCACATTGCGCACGGCCGCTGCCGGGTCGGAGCCATCGTCCAGGATCACGTACTGCGCGCGCTGGCCTCCCAGGCTTTGCGGCCACATCATCACGGTGTTCTTGGACGGGATGCCGATGGAGGCGGCGGGGCCGGTGGTGGAAACGTCGATGCCCACGCGGATGTCGGCATGGGCGGGGAGGGAGGAGATGGAGGCGATGGAGGCGAGCAGAAGGGCGGCGGACGGCAGGGTGATGCGGATGAACGGGTGGGGCATGGGTAGTCTCCTCTGTGTTTCTTGTTTTTGGTTTGGCGCGCGATCGGTCAATCAGTAGTCGAGCCGCCCGCGCCATTCATCGAACGGAACCATCAGGTGCTCGCGATAGGCGGGACGTTGCTTGAGCCGCTCGTACCATGCCTCCACATAGGGAAGCGGCGGCCGCTCGATTTCCAGCTCGTGGTACCAGCAGGAATGTCCGCAAGCGTCAGGCTGTTGCCGTTGAGGAACGGGCGATTCGGCAAGCACGCGGTCGAGGATCCGGAGGTGCTGTGCGCACAGGTCGAGGCTGTGGTTTCGTTGATGCCGAAACTGCCGCCGGCCGGTATGTGCGTGGGCGCAAGATCGAGCTCGCCGATCAGCCACAGCACCTTCTGCACGTTGAATGAACTGCGCCGCCCCCAAACCTTAAGCAAAAGAATCCCCTCTGGACATTCGATCCGGTGCTGAATCCCTCGATTGTAAATCGGACGCCCACACTACCCTGCGCCGGTCATGGCGGCGCAACACCGCACCAGCACGCTAGCGCGCTAGCAGCATCGGGCAGCTGTATCGTAGAAGCCGCGCCAGCGCGTAATCTTGCCGTTGCGGATCGTGAAGACATGCACCCATTCGGTTTCGAAGGACTTGCCCGCTGGCACTGTGTACCCTTTCACGAAGCCCAGTACGACGAGTTCGTCGCCCGCCTCGATGAACTCGCGCTCCTGGAATACTTGTATGGTGTCGTCCTCCGCCATTTGGTCGAACACCCGGCGAATCTCCGGGTGCGTTTCGCGCTGCCCCGCATAGCGCATGAGCTTGGGCGGACCGACCAGTTTCCAGTCGACCTTCTCAGCCATGAACGCCATGATGGTGTCGATATCGCCCCGGCGATACGCATCGTATGTGGCTTGCGCGACTTCCTTTGGACTTGGCATGCTCATCTCCCACTGCAACCTGGCCGCTCCCCTCGCCGATAGCTTTAAGCTAGGCCGCAACGGGGTTCATTTCAAGACAGGTGGAGGGTGACCGCGATCGTCCCGGCGCTTGGTGTCTAGCGCGCGGCATCACGCCATCATGCTCTGCCACAGCAACGCGCCGTTCAGCAACAGGATGGCGAGCGCGCTCAGCCACGCCAGCGCCAGCGGCAGGCCGCGCACGCGCCACGCGCCCATGAGGTCGGCGCGGGAGGCGAACCCGATCAGCGGCAGCACGGCAAGCGGCAGGCTGATGCTGAGCACTACCTGGCTGGCCACCAGCAGTTCCGCCGAGCCATGCTGGCCGAAGACGCCGACCGCCACCAGGGCGGGCACGATCGCCAGGCCGCGCGTCAGCAGCGCGCGGCGCATGCGCGACATGCGCAGGTTGAGGAAGCCCTCCATCACCGCCTGCCCGGCGAGCGTGCCGGTGAGGGTTGAGTTGAGGCCGCAGGCGAGCAGCGCGGCGGCGAACAACAAGCTGGCCCATCGGGAATGCAGCAAGGGGTCGAGCAAGCGATGCGCGTCGGCCAAGTCGGCCACTTGGGTCATGCCGCTGGCGTGGAACACCGCCGCCGCCACGATCAGCAGCGCGGCATTGATCAGGAAGGCGAAGGTGAGCGAGCCGAAGGTGTCCATGCTGACCCCGCGCAGCGCCTGCACCAGTGCCGGCGCGTTGGCGGGCGAAGGCGGCAGTCCTTGCGCGGCGCCAGGGCTGTACTTGCGTACCAGTGAGGCGTGCAGGTAAAGGTTATGCGGCATCACGGTGGCGCCCACGATGCCGGCGGCGAGCCACAGCATGCCCGCATCGCGCACCAGTTCCGGCGTGGGGACGAAGCCGCCGGCGACCGCCGCCCAGTCCGGCTGCGCCATCGCCAACTGTGCGACGAAGCACAGCGCCACCAGCAGGATCAGCGTGCCGACCAGCGCTTCCAGCGTGCGCCGCCCTTCGCGGTGCACGGCCAGCATGGCCACGGTGGCCACCGCCGAGATCAGCACGCCGACCCACAGGTTCACGTGCAGCAGCAGTTGCAGCGCCACGGCGCAGCCGACCACCTCGGCCACGTCGCAGGCAACGATGGCGATCTCGCTGCCCACCCAAAGGGTGAGCACCACGGGCCGGGAGAAGCGTTCCCGGCTGAGTTGCGCGAGGTCGCGCCCGGTGACCACGCCGACGCGCGCGGCAATCCACTGCAGAAGCGTGGCGACGAGACTGGACGCCGCAATGACCGCCAGCAGGCTATAGCCGTACCTGGCGCCGCCGGAGATGGCCGTGGCCCAGTTGCCGGGATCCATGTAGCCAACCGCGACCAGGGCGCCGGCGCCCAGGTAGGCCAGGCGCGGCATTGCCGGCGGGGCAAGCCGCGGGTTGGCGGGCATGGCGGGCATGGCGGGCATGGCGGATTGGTCAAGAGTCGGCGGCATGGCTTGCGTGATGCAAACGACGTTCGATCGGAACGATGACGCCGGCAGGTGAACGAACCGCTCAGTCCCGGGGCACCGTTGCCTGATTGTTGCCATTGGGGCGCGATACAGCCAATTGTAAATGCAAATCACTCGTATTTGCGAAGGCTATGTGTCGCCGCAAAAACGCATGCCGCTCGGCTTTATGTGCTGAAAGGTGCGCTTTGTCTCATGTCGGGGTCCTGATCGCTCACTTCACGCAAGGCCCGTCCGAGGTTGTGCGTGGCAGGCCAGAGGCGGGGATATACAGTGATTCAGGCAACCAACAAGGCAACGTCATGGAAACCTTCCCCAGCCGCTACGATTTTCAGACGACTGGAGCGCCTGCTCGCGGCCTTCAAGGACAAAGGCATGACGATCTTCGCGCGGATCGACCATGCCGAGGCCGCCCGCAATGCCGGGCTGGCGATGCCGCCCACGCAGGTGCTGATCTTCGGCAACCCCAGAGGGGGGACGCCGTTGATGCTCGCGGCACCCAGCGTTGCGCTGGATTTGCCCTTGCGCGTGCTGGTGCGCGATGACGGCCAAGGCAGCACCTGGGTGAGCTTCCACAACGCCGCGGAGCTGGAACGCGCTCACCCATTGCCGGCCGGCAGCGCCGCGCCGCTGGCTGCGGCGCAACGGCTGATTCTTGGCACCGTGGGCGCGCCAGGCGCCCCGGGATGATTTACCCGGCCAGGCCCTTGTTCGGGTTGATCAGGTACTTCTCCCCCGTCGCGCGCTTGTTGTAGGCCGCGATCATATCCAGGTCCAGCACCTCGGCCAGCGAGATCTCCTTCGAGTAGTGGCTGGCAAAGGTGGTTTTCAGCTCTGCCACCACGCGTTGCTTGAGTTCGTTCGCCCGTTCGCGCCCGAGCTTCTGCAGGAACGGAAACACCAGCCAGCCGCCCATGCCCCACGCCATGCCGAAGTTGCGGTTGAACTCGGTCGGGCTGGTGTCCAGGCCGCCATAGAGGTAGACCTGCTTGTGGGTGGTGGAGCCATAGCGGCTGTATTCGCGGGCCGTCTTGTTCAAGGCCGCTTCCATGCAGGTGAGGATCTGGCCGGCGAGCTTGCCGCCGCCCGTGGCGTCGAACGCGATCGTGGCGCCGGTGGCGACGAGCGCCTCTGTGAGGTCCTGCATGAACGTGGGCGATGCGGCGTTGCAAACATAGACCGCGCCTTGTGCCTTGAGCAGGTCTGCCTGCTCTTGCTTGCGCACGATGTTCACCAGCTTGATGCCATCCTTGAGGCAGATCTGGTTCAGCATCTGGCCCAGGTTGGAGGCCGCGGCGGTGTGCACCAGCGCGCTATGTCCTTCACGCCGCATGGTCTCGACCATGCCCAGCGCGGTAAGCGGATTGACGAATGACGACGCGCCATCGGCGGGCGTGGCGCCCTCGGGCAGGACCAGGCACTGGTCCGCGGGAATGCAGCGGTACTGCGAGTACATCGCGCCGCCAATGGCCGCCACGGTCTTGCCGAGCAACGCTTGCGCCGCGGCGGACGAGCCTGCCTCGACGACCACGCCCGCCCCCTCATTGCCTACCGGCATGGATGCATCCATGCGTCCCGCCATGCTGCGCATCGCGCCCTCGGGCACACGCGCGGTGACGACGGGGCGGTCGGCTGTTCCGCTGGCCTTGGCCGTGCGCATGTCGGCCGCGCCGAACAGCAGGCCGAGATCGGACGGGTTGAGGGGAGAGGCTTCAATGCGGATGAGCACTTCATCCGGGCCGGGGTGCGGCGTGTCGATGCTGTCTAGCGACAGCTCGAGTTCACCGCTGCTCTTGATTTGCGAACGAAGTTGAAGTGCGGCGTGCATTTGATGTCTCCTTGGTCTGTCGGTGCGAGGTGAGCGAGGCGGCAATGTGAGGCCGCCTTTTTGTCAGCAGTCAGCAATGTAGCAAGTTCCTGCGAAACCCGTACTGGACCGGAAATTCAGGTCATGCGCCTGCTGACAGACCGTCATGCATCGTACTGATAGAGGCGGGAAAAAGCGCGCTTGCCGCTGGGATTCCTCTTCTTGACATTATTGATGCATGCCCGGGCATAAAAGGCAGAGCCGGCTTTATCTGGTGGCTCGCGCTGGGAGGCTTGTTCCTTGACGCATTTTCTAATTCCGCATTGAGCGCCGGGATCGGGCCCATGACGCGGAACCTGCAGCTTGCCGCTTCGCAAGTCGCGCAGTTGGGGCCGCGTTCGCCCGCTGATACTCGCAAAATTCCTGGCGGTTCGCGCATCTTTCCACCCAGGACCGCAAGGCGCTGCCGCCCATCGTGACCTCGGGGTTCGTCTGCAACAAGGACGATATCCGCAGCGCGATCCGGGAAGGCGCCGTGGCGGTGTCCACCAGCGACAGCAAGCTGTGGAACCTGGAACCGCCCGTGCTGAAGTCCTGAGCCTGATCGAGCGAAAGCACGGCGATGCGTGCTTTCGCTCGCTGGCCGGCACTCAGGCCCTGGCGCCGTCGGTGCAGACGTCGAAGTTGCGCGCTGGATCGGACGATACGCCGCTGCGGTCCATCCCGGCGATGGTGCGGCCACCATCGGTATACGGGTCGACCTTGCGTGCGCCTTCGCCGAACGAGTCGAACTTGCCGGTGCGGCCGCCGTCGGTGTACGGGTCGACTTTGCCGACACGGAAGTTGTAGCCGTAACGGTCGCCGTAGAGGGCGCGGTCTTGTAGGGTGGCGGCTTGGGCGGCACCGGCGAGCAAAGCGGCCGCAAGCGCGGCGGCGGTGATGGCGACATTGGCAGATTTGTTGTGCATGGCGTGCTCCTTGAAAGCGGGGTTCGGCATCTATGCGCCGTTGGATCTCGTGGGGTTGAAGGGGGGCAACGGGGAAAAGGTCATAGCGGAATGACCTTGGGCTCGCCGGAGTCGGGCCCCATCGTTGGCCCGTGATAGAACGGCGAGCCGCACGGGAACGGCCGCAGGACCGCGGGCATCTCTGGCATCGCTGGCATCCCTGGCATCTCGGGCACCTTCGGAAACTCGCCATAGCCGGGCTCCCTGCGGATGATCATGGGCATGGGGTAGACGCCGGTGCCGCCGGTCACGGCAATCCGGGCGGCCTGCTCAAGTTCGCTGAGACGGGGCAGGTTCCCGATGGATAGGGTGGACATGGTTATCTCCTGAGTGGGTTGTGGTGGAGGAGCGCCGGGCCCGGCG
>NZ_BAAILO010000385.1:29519-41526 GCF_054589115.1 Cupriavidus sp. 8B
CGGCGGGAAATGATGGTGCGGCGCCAACACGCTGCGCAAGGAGTCGGTGGCACCCAGACACCTGCGCTGGATCATGCGGGAGGGGATGGCCTTGCTGGCATGGGGTTATCGCCGGAGCACACGATCTCCACATGCGCCTGGCATGCAAGCTGCTCGCCATTCACGCCCATCGGGCCGGCCTGAAGGGGAGCGTGCTGGCCGATAGCAGGCCAGCGCTGCAGGCAGCCGTGAGCCGCGCCGTACAAGATGTGGCCAGGCAAAGGGAGGGCGGGCGTGGCGCGCAAGCGCCCGCCACGCCTGTGGATGCGGTCAAGCCCGCGCCGCCAGGCGCGCCTTGATCTTCTGGCCGAGCGGAAACTGGATGCTGCCATCCCTGTGGAAATCCACGTCCCGCACCCATTCCATTTTTCCCGTCGACAGGCGCCAGTAAAACAGGCGTGCGGATCCGTGATCCAGGTTCACCCGCACAGCGTTGAAGCTCTTTGGGTACTTCTCGTGGGTGTATAGCGCCCCGGCGGCGAAGCGGAAATTCGGATCCGCATCCAGTTGCCGCAGGGACGCGCCGTGCGGATCGTGCTCATGCCCGCGCAGCACGAAATCGAACGATCCCAGCTTTGCCCGTTGGTAAAGAATGTCGTCCCGGATAAACCAGTCCGACTCCGCGGGATGATGCAGCAGCAAGATGCGCAGATCCGCGCCGGCCAGCCCGTCGATGCTGGCGTCGATCTGCGGCACGCCAAGTATCAGGTTGTCGCGATCCCCGTCAGAGCTGCAGCGCCAGGCCGAGTTCATGCCTGCTACGCCAACCGTGATGCCGCTGTGCTGCCATTTGTCGGTGTAGAAGTACCCGTGATTGATGGCGGGCTGGCCCAGCGCCTGGCACTTGCCAAGGAAAACGAAATAGTTCTCCAGCCTGGCAAACACGCGATCGCGATCGTCCTTGCAGGCCGGGGAGGTGAGGTAGTCGATGATCGCCTCGTTGCCGGTGAGCCGGGATTTGGCGCTTTCCTCCTCCCGGATGAAGCGCTTGACGACGCCCCGGTCGACATCGTGATTGCCCGGGACAAACAGGAAGCGAGCCCGCTTGTTGGGTAGCTTGTCCCGCAATTGCGTGAAGAAATCAAAGGACTTGTCAAACTCCGCGGGCGTCCCGGTCTTGGATATGTCGCCGGTGACAAAGACGGCATCCGGCTTGAGATCGTCATCGTCAAGGACGGATTCGAGATCGTCCAGGAACGCCTTCTTCACGCGGTCCTGGCTGCCCGCATGGGCGTTCGCAGCGGTTTCAAAGTGCACGTCCGACAGATGGAGCCACGTGAACTCGCGCCCGTCGCGCCGGATCAGCACCTCGTGCTCGCTGAAGTGACCGGAGCGCACGCGAAAGCAGATGCGGAATTCCGACTCTTCCTGCTCGGCCAGCGCGGACGCGTTCGCCAGGGCCAGGATCCTGGCGGCGATCTTGCTGCTGCTCTTTAGCGATACCTTGGTGCATCCGTGCCGGATGCTGGTGATCTCGATGGCGCCAGGTTCAACGCCGAGTACCGCGTGAAGGCGCGCGAGAAAATCATCGCGCACCCCCATGAATACCTCGGGCTCCATATTGAGCACCAGCGTGATTTCGCTTTCGTGTTCGTCGCCGGGACTATCAGGAAGATGTGCCATCTGTCGCTCCAGGCGCCCCGCTCTTAATGCGATGAAGCGGAGTCATGTGACTTGCGGGGCAAATTGGCTCTATCTATGCACTACCTTGTCCTTATGTCCGTGCGGGAACGAACATAGGGGGCGGCTGTAGAACGGGGCGCAGATGCGGCTCCGGCGGCATGGCACCTACATCCCCTTGAACGCGTCCGCATAAAGCCGGCTGACGCCCAGCTTTTCCGGCCGGTCGCGCAAGGTCAGGGTGAGCTTGCCGCTGTCATCGCGCAGCGCGCTGGCAATGGCCGTGCAGCGCACGATGGTGCTGCGGTGGACCTGCCAGAAGCACGCCGGATCGATCCGCATCTGCAGCTCCCGCAGCGACATGCGAATCAGGTGCTCGCGCTGCGCGGTGACCACCCGCACATACTTGTCCGCGGCCTCGAAATACAGCACCTCGGCAATCGGCACCATCGTGATGGTATTGCCGGCGCTCGCCTGGATCACCTGCAACGGGCTGGCCGCCGGCGCGGCGAGCGGCTTGGGCATGCCGGCGCCAAGCAGCGCGCGCAGCTGGTCCATGGCGGCGTCCAGCGACGGCGAGGCCGCCTGCGGGGCCGCACGCTGCTGCAAGGTGGCTTGCAGGCGCGCGCAGGTTTTTGCCAGGCGCTCTGCCTGCACGGGCTTCAGCACATAGTCGACGGCCGCATGCTCGAACGCGTGCAGGGCGTATGTGTCGTAGGCCGTCACGAAGACGATGAGCGGGAACGGCCTGGCGGAGTCGGGCCAGTCCTCGGCCAGGGTTTGCGCTGCCTCCAGCCCGCTCATGCCGGGCATGCGGATGTCCAGGAACAGCAGGTCCGGCTGCAGCGCGAGCGCCTGGGCTACGGCAGCATCGCCGTCGCCTACGGTCGCGACGATGTCCAGCTCGGGCCACAGGCGGACCAGCTCCGCCTGGAGGTCCGCGGCCAGCAGCGCTTCATCTTCGGCGATCAGGGCAGTAGTTTGCATGGATGCGATAGAGGGCAGGGGGCGGCAGTGGGCCAGTCGGGCAGTTGTTCAGTTGGTCAGGATACGGGAAGGCGCAGGATGGCCAGCGTGCCGCCGTCGGCATCCCCGGCGGGCAGCAACTGGAAGCTCGCCGCGTTGCCATAGAGTTGGGCGAGCCGTTCACGCACCTGCGAGGTGCCAAAGCAATCCGAGCCGGGCGGCAGTTCGCTCAAGCCCGCGCCGGTATCGCGCACGCAGAGCACCAGTTCGCCGCCTTCGCGTCGCGCCGTCACCTTGATCCAGCCGCCCGATACGACGGGCTCCAGGCCGTGCTTGATGGCGTTCTCCACCAGCGGCTGCAGCAGCAGCGGCGGCACCGGCAAGCTGGCGAGCCCGGCGGGCAGGTCGAGCTCGATCTGCAGCCGCGCGCCCATGCGCACCTGCATCAACGCCAGATAGTCCGCGATGCGATCGAACTCACAAGACAGCGGATGCGAGCCGGAGCGCGAGGCCTGCAACGTGGCGCGCAAGAACGAGATCACCTGGTTCAGCATCACCTGCGCGCCCTGCGGATCCTGGCCGATCATCACGCGCAGGTTGCCCAGCGTGTTGAACAGCATGTGCGGCTCCAGTTGCGACTCCAGCAGCCGCAGCTGATTCTCCGCGGCGCTGCGCATGGCCGCCTGCGCGCGCGCCTCCGCCGCCGCCAGGCGGCCGCGTGCATAGTGGAAGTAGGAGATGGCGAATGCCAGCACCAGCACCACCGTCATGCTCAGCAGCAGGGCGCGCGGATTCTGCGCCAGATCCGCCGGCGCGCCATGGCCGCCGGTCAGCACGTCGCCGATCGCATGCCCGCCGAAGTAGCCCGCCACGCCCGACACGACAATCCACGGGGCCATCCACTTCCAGTCCGGCCAGCGCCGCTGCGTGGCGGGCGCGCCGGGAGTGGCCCCTGCTGAGTGATCCGGCAGCCAGCGCAGCAGTCCATAGCGGCCCACCTTTATCAGGAACTGGATCATCACCGTGATGCAGAGGGAATAGGCCAGGCTCGCGCCAAACGGCTCGCGGAACAAGATGGTGAAGAAGCCGGCGGCGCCGAACGCCACCGGCACGCCAATCCGCAGTTCGCGCCACAGCCAGGCCAGTTCCTTAGCGGGATAGCGCGTGATGCGCTGGGGCCGGATGTCAGCCACCGGCAACCCCCCGCGACATCTCGGCCTGAGGGCGCCGCGCGCGTAGTTCCGCCGTGGTATTGCCCTCGCCATGCGGCGTCCAGCCCGGCGGCATGAACAAGTACCCGAGGAGCGCGCGCAGGCTGCGCGCCCCGGCCAGGTCGCGCAACAGATGCACCCACTGCGTGAACTCGATCCGCAGCGGATTCGCGCTCTCGATCGGATGCACCAGGCCATACCGGCAGGGCAGGTCTTCGCGCTCTTTCACGTAGGTGCCAAACAAGCGATCGAACACCACCAGCACACCGCCATAGTTCGCATCCAGATACTCAAGGTTGGACGCGTGATGCACCCGGTGCGCCGATGGCGTATTGATGATCCCCTCCAGCCAGCCCAGCCGCGGAATCCACGTCGCATGTATCCAGAACTGATAGAGCAGGTTCAGCGACAACACGGCAAACACAATCCGCGGCTCGAAGCCAATCCACGCCAGCGGCGCGAAGAACAGCGCCGTGCCCGTCAGCTTGCCGAGAATCCCGATGCGAAACGCAGCCGACAGGTTCAGCTGGTTCGGCGAGTGGTGCACCGCGTGGTTGCTCCAGAACCATCGGACCCTGTGCGCCGCACGGTGATACCAGTAGTAGCACAACTCCTGCCCGATAAAGAGCAGCGGCAGCGCGATCCAGCCGCTGGGATGGATCGTCATCAAGCGGTGCTCGAAAGCCAGCCGCACCAGTGGCGCCGCGATCGACAGCGGCAAGGCAATCCCCACCGCAATGCGCGCCACCAGGTCCAGCGCCGACACCCCGAACGCCCGCCAGTCGTAGCGCTGGCGGCGCGACAAGATGATGGCCTCGATCAAGGCGAATGCCAGCACCGACGGGGCCGCGATAAACAGCTGAAACTTCTCGAGTGCGTTCATGACTGCAGGCCTGGACGTGGTTCGGGACAGCGGTTGCTGGCTTCAGTGGCGGCCTGAGTGATCAGCCCGGCACGCTGTTGGGCATTGCCTGCCGGGTCAGCCTCCAGGTGGCCAGGCTGCGTGACAGAAAGATACCGCTAACGGCACCGTAGATAAAGCCGATCGGCATCGCCACGCCACCATGCCACAGCAAGCCGGGGTTCACTGCCATGGCAACGTTTGCGGCAAAGCGGGTGATGAACAGGCAGAGGATCAACCCCAGCGGCACCCAGCTGCCGGGCACCATCAGGCGGCGATCCGCCTCCAGCCAGCGAATGCCGTTCCACGAGCCGATGGCGTTGGCCAGCGTCATGGCGGCAGCCACGCCGACTCCCCATCCAAGCAGCGCGAGCGGCTGCCGCGAGAAGGCCGAGATGACACCGCCCAGCGAGACCAGTGCCATGGCGATGGGCACTGCCGTGGCGCGGGCCGGCGTCATCCGCCTGGGGACGGTTTGCGAGAGGCCGAGCGCGATCAGGCCCGCGAGCAAGGCCCAGACCCGGAGGGGCGTGTGGTGGAGGATTCCGGTGAGCATGGTGGGCTTCCAGTCTTGTCAGGGGAAACGCGATGGTGCTCATGTTCGGCGCACACCTGCGCGGTGGGCAGGTCACTGCGATGAAACGCCGGATGGTGTCGCGAAGTGTAGGCGGTGCCGGGCGAGTCACCAACGCGTGGCTGCCAGCCGGGCGCGTGGCAGCCGGTGCCGGGTGTACCCAGCTTCGCTTTCGGGGGAGCGCCAATTGGCCTCTATCCAGGCTGAGGAAATCTGGCCATGTAGATATCCGCCAGGTATGACCCATCGGGCAGACGTATCCGCTTCTCGAAACGTCCCTCCTGAACAAAGCCAAAACGCGCATAGAGAATGCGAGCTCGCAGGGAATACCCGTATTGGAAGAACCAGCCAGCCGATCATAATCATGATAATTATGATCATAAATAGGCTGCAAGCGATGTCCAAGGATCCCAAGCCCAAAATATCGGGCACCAGGCGCGTGAAGCGCTCCGACCAGGTGGTCACCGACATCAAGCGCTGGATCGTCCAGACGCACCAGAAGGTGGGGGACAAGCTGCCGCAGGAGGCCGCGCTCATCGAGCAGATGGGCGTGGCGCGCGGGACCGTGCGCGAGGCGCTGGCCGCCTTGCAGGTGCAGGGCCTGGTCACCGTCAGCACCGGGCCCAACGGCGGCGCCACGCTGGCGCAGCCTTCGTACGACCGCTGCCTGGAAGCCGTCTCCAACTTCCTCTACTTCCAGCCGGTTGATATCGCCACGCTGTACGCCCTGCGGCGCGCGGTGGAGCCCGAACTGGCTGCCAACGTGGCACTGCGCCTGACCGACGCCGACCTGGCCGATCTCGATGCGCTGATCGGCCTGAGCCATCCGGCGCACGGCGGCAGCGCGGACTGGAACGAGCGGCGCGAAGCGGACCTGCTGTTTCACGACCGGCTGACCGATGCGTGCAGCAGCCCCATGCTGGCGCTGTTTTGCCGCCTGCTCAACGACATCATTCGCCGCGTGATCGTCGTGCGCAATGCGCAGGAGAGCTTTGACCGTTTCGACGACGAAATCATCCACAGCCACTCGGGCCTGATGGACGCCTTCCGCGCGCGCGATGCCGACCGTGCGCGCGCGCTCATGCAGGAGCATATGGAGCATGCCGAAGCCCTGGCCCATGAGGCCGAATCACGCGTCGACCGGGGAAGCCTGCTGATGCACCCGAGCGACTAACCCGCCGTCGCGCGGGCTTTGCCCGCCGGCACCCACCGTCCGCCTCGCCGAACTCCCGCTTTGCATGGGGGGCGGGATCCTTTTGCCCGAAATTCCTGGAGTCCCAACGTGAACACCCCCGAAACGCTGTGGCGCTGGAGCGCCGTCGACATCGCCGCCGCCGTGCGCAGCCGCGACATCTCGTGCCGCGAGGCCACCGCCAGCGTGCTTGCGCGCATCGCACAACTCAACCCGCGCATCAACGCGCTGGCAGAGGTACTGGCCGAGGAAGCGCTGGCGAGTGCCGATGCGGCCGACCAGCTGGTCGCGAGCGGCGCCCAGCTCGGCCCGCTGCACGGCGTGCCGGTCACCATCAAGATCAACGTGGACCAGGCAGGACACGCCACCACCAACGGCGTGATCCCGCAGAAAGACAACATCGCGCGCGAAGATGCGCCCGTGGTGGCGCACTGGCGCCATGCCGGCGCCATCATCGTCGGCCGCAGCAATACGGCCACCTACTCGTCGCGCTGGTTCACGGACAACGGCCTGCACGGCCGCACGCTCAACCCCTGGGATGCGGATATCACGCCCGGCGGCTCCAGTGGCGGCGCCGCTGCCGCGGTGGCTTGCGGCATGGGCGCGCTAGCCCATGGCAACGACATCGGCGGCTCCATCCGCTATCCGGCCTATGCGTGCGGCGTACCCGGTCTGCGGCCAACGGTAGGCCGCGTGCCCGCGTACAACCCCAGCGCAAGCGCCGAGCGCAGCATCACGCCGCAACTGATGTCAGTGCAGGGCGCCATGGCCCGCAGCATGGCCGACCTGCGGCTCGGCTATCACGCCATGGCCCGCTACGACGCGCGCGATCCAGCGTGGGTCCCGGCGCCGTTGGAGTTGCCGCCACCCGTGGGCCCGATCCGAGTGGCGCTCTTCAAGCATTGCCCGGGCATCCCCATCGATCCTGCGGTCAGCCAGGCGCTGGACAGTGCCGCGCAATGGCTACAGCAAGCCGGCTACGCGGTGGAAGAAGCCGCCTTGCCCGATTTCCTCGAAGCCGCGGCGCTATGGCGCACGCTGATCACCGACGACAGCCGCCGCAACATCATCGCGGGCGTGGAACACCACGGCGACGAAGCCATGCGGCGCAGCCAACGCAACATGATCGAGGGCATGGCGCCAACCAGCCGCGATGGCTTTCTCGATGCGCTGGCGCGGCGCCAGACACTGGCGCGCAACTGGTCGGTCTTCCTGCACGACTATCCGCTGGTGCTGATGCCGGTGTCATGGCAGCGCCCCTGCGCGCAAGACGCGGACATCGGCACGCTGGAACAAACACACGCGCTGCTCGATGCCCAGAGCCCACTGCTCGCCACAGCCATGCTCGGCATGCCGGGGCTCTCGGTACCCACAGGCATGGCCGGCGGCATCCCAGTTGGCGTGCAACTGATGGCCTGGCGCTTCAGGGAAGACCTGCTGCTGCAAGCAGGCCAGGTCATCGAAGACGCAGCGCACTTCACCCCATTCACCGCCCGGTAATCCCCCGCAAACAAACCAGGAGCAACGCATGAACGACCACAACCCTCTCGACGCCGTGCGCCTCTCGCGCCGGGCCATGCTGGCCGGTACCGCCGCCGTCCTGTGTACCGGCAGCGTGATCTCGCGCGCGGCCTGGGGCCAGACCGTCTCGCGCATCATCGTGCCGTTCCCGGCGGGCGGGCCGGCCGATTTCATGGGACGCTTGCTGGCGGAGAAACTCAAGGACGCGATGGGCCGCACCGTCATCGTCGACAACCGTCCCGGCGCCGGCACCCGCGTGGCGGCAGAAGTCCTGAAGAACGCGCCCGCCGACGGCAACGCCGTGCTGCTGGCGCCAGTGGATCCGATGTTCGTCGGCCCGCTGATCTACAACAACATGCGCTTCAATCCCGTCACCGATTTCAAGGCGATCACCGACGTGGCTGGCGTTCAGTTCGGGCTGGCGGTGAGTGCAAGCTCGCCGATCAAGACACTGGCCGATTTTGTCCAGGCGGCCAAGGCCCGGCCTTTCGAGCATTCCATTGGCATCAGCACGGTTGGTACGCTGCTCCACTTCCTGGCGGTGGAGTTCGTCGCACAGTCCCATACGGGCAGCACGCTGGTGCCCTACCGCGGGGGCGGACCCCTTGTCACGGACCTGATGGGCAACCAGATATCGGCCGGCATGGACGCAACCACCACTTTCATGGAATACCACCGCGCGGGCAAGCTCCGCGTGCTGGCGGTGGCCGGTGACAGGCGCGCCGACGCGCTGCCCAACGTGCCCACGTTTGCCGAATCCGGATTTCCAAACCTGGTGACCTCGTCGCGTTACCTGCTGTACGTGCGCGCGGGCACCGCGCCCGACGTGGCCGCGCAATGGTACGAGTCCGTGCGCAAGGTCCTGGCCATGCCGGATGTCCGGGAGAAGCTGGGGCGCACGGGGTATGACCTGTTGCCTGGTGCTGCGCCGGATGAGGTTGCCAGGTATGCGAACGCGCTTGCCGCGCGCTGGACGCCGGTGATCAAGGCTTCAGGGTTCAAGGGGGATTGAGGGGGGCGCCGATTCTCGACAAGCGGACGCGGCCCTCACGTTCGCTTGTTCAAGAAGCAACCTTCCCAAGAAAATCCCGCACAGCCCCGTTGAACAACGCCGGCCTCTGCAGCGGCGCGAAATGGCTCACCCCCGGCAGCAGGACCAACTCCGCCCCGGGGATGCTCCGCGCCAGGTATTCGGCATGTTCGCGTTTGATGAACTCATCATGCTCGCTCTGCACGATGGCTACCGGCACACGGATATCAGCCAGCGCGCGCGCGGGGTAGTTGGGCTGGGTCTTCATCATCTCGCTGACCGCGCCCACGAACGCAATGAACTCGTCCGGCGTGGCTGACAGCTGCGCATAGTCCATGGCGTGCCGGGCAAAGCATCGGTTGATGATCGCACCCGGCGCGATCTTCTTTGTGCCGCTGGGGTCCATGTTGCAGCCAAAGAAGAACACCCCCGCGATGCGCTCAGGGGCTGTCATGCCGAGGATCAAGGCGATGCAAGCACCGTCGCTCCAACCCACAATGGCGGCCTTATCAAGGTGCAAGGCGTCCATCACGGCCAGCACGTCGGACGCCATCAACTCATAGGTGAAGGGTCGTGCATCGCGCGTGCTGCGGCCATGTCCGCGGCTGTCAATGAGCACGGCGCGATGGCCGGCGCTGACCAGCGCCGGAACCTGATAGCCCCAATTGCCGCTATGGCCGAGACCCCCATGCAGCAGGATCACGGGCGTGCCGGCCCCGTACGTGGCGTACCAGATTCGGGCACCGTCATTGTCCACGTAACCAGCATCGCCGGTGGCCGGCAGCGGCGCGGCGCCGTGCGCCTCGAAGTGGGTAAGGTCGTCATCGAAGGATTCCATTTTGAAATGACTCCTGGTGCAAACATGCGGCCAACGACATGCGATTGAATGACGGCGACTACCGCGGGTCCCCGTTGCCATTTGCGAATTCTACCTAGCAGCAATCTATTGGCTCAGAAACGTACGCCGCCCATGAGATCAATGGCCCCACCTACGCGCACGCAAGCTGGTCTTTCGTCGCCAACGATTTCGTCTATAACTGTACGGTGGTACAAGTGGCACACCAATGCAAAGGAGACTTTCCATGGGCAAGCGCATTACCATCGACGTGGCCGACGGCAGCTTTGCCGCCTATCTGGCCACGCCATCCGCCAACGCACGCGGCACTGCCATTGTCGTGATCCAGGAGATCTTTGGCATCAACGCGGACATGCGGCAGACCTGCGACGACTTTGCCAGCCAGGGCTTCGTCGCCATCTGCCCCGACCTGTACTGGCGGCAAGAACCCAATGTGGAGCTGACCGACAAGACCGAGGCCGAATGGAAAAAGGCGCTGGCACTCTACACCGCGTTCGACGTTGACAAGGGCGTGGCAGACCTCGATGCCACCATCCGGGCCGCACGCAAAGAGCCGGGTGTGAGCGGCGGCGTAGGCACCGTCGGTTTTTGCCTCGGCGGGCTGCTGGCATTCCTGACTGCCGTGCGCACCAACGCAGATGCGGCGGTGTCTTACTACGGCGTTGGCATCGACAAGCACCTGGCCGAAGCCGGCAAGCTGTCAGTGCCGCTGCTGATGCACATCGCGGAAGAAGACGAGTTCGTGCCGCCGCAAGCGCGCGCAACAATCATGGAAGCCCTGCGCGACCGCCCCAGAGTAGAAATCCATACGTACCCCGGCTGCATGCACGCCTTCGCGCGCAACGATGGCGTGCACTACAACGCCGACGCAGCCAAGGCCGCCAATGCGCGGACGCTGGCTTTCTTTCAAGCGATGCAGTAACCCGGCAGGGCCCACTCCAACCCGCAAGGAGATCATTCCATGAGTACGATCACTACCCAGGACGGCACGCACATTTTCTACAAGGATTGGGGCACAGGCCAGCCCATCGTGTTCCATCACGGCTGGCCGCTCAGCGCGGACGACTGGGATGCACAGATGCTGTTCTTCCTGTCCAAGGGCTACCGGGTGATCGCACACGACCGCCGCGGCCATGGCCGCTCCACCCAGACGGCAACCGGCAATGAGATGGACACCTACGCCGCGGACGTAGCCGCGCTGGCTGCCCACCTGGACCTGAAGAACGCCGTGCACATCGGCCATTCCACGGGCGGCGGAGAAGTGGCGCGCTACGTGGCCAGGCACGGCGCCGGACGCGTAGCCAAGGCGGTGCTGATCGGCGCCGTGCCGCCGATCATGATCAAGAGCGCCAGCAATCCCGGCGGCTTGCCGTTAGAGGTGTTCGACGGCTTTCGCGCGCAGCTCGCCGCCAACCGGGCGCAGTTCTACAAGGACGTGCCGTTCCCCTTCTACGGTTACAACCGCGAAGGCGTAAAGCCATCCGAAGGCATCATGGAGAACTGGTGGCGCCAGGGAATGATGGGCGGGATCAAGGCGCACTACGATTGCATCAAGGCGTTCTCGGAAACGGACTTTACGGAAGACTTGAAGAAGATCGATGTGCCGGTGCTGATCCTGCATGGGGACGATGACCAGATCGTGCCGATTGCGGATTCGGCTTTGCTGTCTGCTGAGTTGGTGAGGAAGGGCACGCTTAAGGTTTATAAGGGGCTGCCGCATGGGATGTGTACTACCAATCCTGATTTGATCAATCAGGATTTGCTTGAGTTTATTCAGGGGTAGGGAGATGGCAAGGGGAATGCAGCAATTTCCGGCGTTCCCCTTGGCGATCGGGCTGCGCAAGCCGCTGATGTGCGAGATGTGTATGGTTTCTAGCCCCGCTGACGCGGGGGGTCTCTTGTGGTCGGGGTTTTGATGCTTCTAGCTGCTGTCGCGGCTGTACGGTGTTGGCCGTTTTAGAACGTGTGAGATGTCACTTTTCTTTACTCGTAAAGAAAAGTGGTTCATCCGACTTTCGTGTGGGTCAGCGCAGCCGGATGTAGGTTGAGACCACCGCAGTGGAAGTAGACGGCGATCTTGAAGTGGTCCGGATTGCG
>NZ_BAAILO010000386.1:0-497 GCF_054589115.1 Cupriavidus sp. 8B
ATTGCAGGCGGTCCAGATGCTCGAACAGGATCTGGCGTTCGTTCTCGTGCACGCTGTGCAGTGAAGCAGCGAGCATGATCTCGGCCCCGGGGAGGTACAGGCCGAAGGCGAGTTGATCGCGGGTGGCGGCTCGAGGGAGATGGCTGTGGCGGATGGCGAAACGCAGATGTGAGGCATCCGCGGCGATTAGCCGAAACCCATGCCAGCGTGGCAAATGGTTGGATACGTGCTCAAGCAGCCAGTCATTGAGGTGAGCAAAGATATCACCGCTGAGTTTGCTCCGAGCCTGGGCGAAGGCTTGTTCACTGACGCAGCGACGCAAAGTGTTCTGGCGGGCGAGAGCGGCGAAGAATTGATCGAGTTCGGCTTGCATGCCCATGCGCAGGTTGCCAAGCATGAAGGCGATCAGGGTGGGCAGGGTGAGCTTGCGATGACGGGTGAAAGCGGCGGGACATTCAGGATGGCGGGCATGGTCTTGAAAGACCTTGGTATGCAGG
>NZ_BAAILO010000387.1:0-1219 GCF_054589115.1 Cupriavidus sp. 8B
GGAACCGCCGAGCGTCGCCCGGAGGTGTTTTGCGCCACGTGGGGCGTGACCCTCATCTCAAGGCAAGCCTCAATGAACTCGGCCGCGTCATACCCCCTGTCCGCACCCACGGTGACTTCGCATCGTCGACCACCTGCCAGGCGTCGTTGACCATGACCTTGGCGGCTTCGCGCTCTGCATGCCCGTCAGCAGTTGTCACCAGCGCGCTGACCACCAGGCCGTGGCGGTTGTCGCTCAGGGTATGGCCCATGTAGCGCAACTCACTGGCGGTTTTGCCTTTACGGTATCTGCCGCAAACGTGCAGAAGAGGAGCAAGCCCCGATGTTGAGGACAGACTCTTGTTACTCCCCTGGCCCGCGGCTAGGAGTTCGTCGGAGTTGAGGTGAAGCGTGATTCAAAACATCAGGTCGTGACGGGGTTCGCGGCCGGTTTGCGGGCTCATCGCAGTCATCAAAACGCGATGAAAGGCATTTGAAAGTGGATGAGGAAGGCAATCGGGCGATTGGGGCGGCACAAAGAGCCCGCTGATCGGCCCTACACACCTCGTAATACGTTCATCCGCTTGACGTTCCACGCGAGCGCGACCAGCGACCATTCCGCCGCGACGTTGGACAGCCCGCGCAGCGAGAACTGCCGGAATCCCATCACATGCTTGATGATGCCGAACACCGGTTCGACCGTGCTCTTGCGCAGCCCGTACAGTGCTCGCCCCGCCTTCGTCTTGTGTCGGTGTGTCATCCTGACGATCGGATCGGTGCTCTCAGGCGGCGCCGGATCGTCGGCGAAGCGTTCCATCAGCGGCAGATGATGGGCGTCGCGCCGGATCGCGATCAGCGGGGTGATGTCCGCTGCCTCGCAGGTGACGACGTTGGCCGCACTGAAGTAGCCCGCATCCGCCAGCAACACCTCAGGCTGGCCCAATGGCTCGGGCAGCGCCCCCAGCAGCATCCAATGCGCATACCCCATCGGCAACCAATCCACCCAAGTTAAGCAGCCCCAAAAAAGCCGCAATTAATGAACGCAAGGTATTGACAAGCAGGGCGGCGGCCAATAGAGGATTGTTTCTCGATCTTCGCTTGGCTCTCATGCTCCTGCCCAATGTGTTCGCTGCGCTTTCCCAATACCTGCATACCAAGGTCTTTCAAGACCATGCCCGCCATCCTGAATGTCCCGCCGCTTTCACCCGTCATCGCAAGCTCACCCTGCCCACCCTGATCGC
>NZ_BAAILO010000388.1:0-1210 GCF_054589115.1 Cupriavidus sp. 8B
GGAAGTGCTGATCAATGAGGTTTTCGCATGATGTTGCCAACGCCTCTGGCCTCGGATTTTCTCAATGAGGGACAGACGGGCGGATTCGCTGCGGTTTTCACTCATTTCGCGCCTTTCCTGGCGCGCTTTGCGCGCTCAGGATGGATTGCTTCCCTGTGAGGCCAACAACAGCTTCCTGGCGAGCGCCAGATTCGCCAGACCAAACAGGCTGAACAACTGCGCCGTGTTCTTGACCAGGCCCTTGTAGCGAACCTTGCGATGACCGAAGAGATTCTTAATGACGTGGAACGGATGCTCGACCCGCGCCCGAATCTGGGCCTTGGCCCGCTCGACGGCAATCAGCAAGTCCTTGACGGTGCCGTCACGCATCGCCTTGATCTTGCCGCGCTTGACGGCCACCTGCCACTTCACGGACTTGCCTTGCATCTCGTCGCGCTTCTCTATGCCCGTGTAGCCTGCGTCGCCAAACGCATGGTCTTCGTGGCCATGCAGCAAGGCGTGTGCCTGCGACACGTCGGACTCGTTGGCCGCTGTGCCCACCACGCTGTGTACCAGCCCCGAAGCCGCATCCACGCCGACATGGGCCTTCATGCCAAAGTGCCACTCATTACCCTTCTTGGTCTGGTGCATCTCCGGGTCGCGGCTCTTCTGCTTGTTCTTGGTCGACGGTGGCGCCTCGATGATGGTGGCATCCACAATCGTGCCTTCCTTCATCATCAGCCCACGCTCGCACAGCATGATGCCGATCTCGTCGAACAGTTTTCGCGTCAGCTCATGCTCGACGAGCATGCGGCGAAACTTGAGGAGCGTGGTCGCGTCCGGCACCGCTTCGACCGCCAGGTCGATCCCGGCAAACGTGCGCAGCGCCATGCTGTCATACAACGCGTCTTCCAGCGCCTCGTCCGACAGCCCGTACCACTGCTGCAGGAAGTAAATGCGCAACATCCGCTCCAGTCCGATTGGCGGCCGCCCACGTTTGCCTTTGGGGTAGTACGGCTCGACCGCCGCGATCAGGCGCGGCCACGGCACAACACTTTCCATCTCCGTCAGGAAGCGCTGGCGGCGCGTTACCCGCTTCTTACCGTGGCCTTCCGCTTCTGCAAAACTGATCTGACGCTTCATCTCGGCTCATCTCTTGGGGCACACATAGGACAACGTTTACAAGCCACTCAACGATGACCGCCGCACTGAATAAATCAGTCCTTCCCTA
>NZ_BAAILO010000389.1:0-218 GCF_054589115.1 Cupriavidus sp. 8B
CATTGCACTAATGTGCAGTCGTCGCCTGAAATCCGGTGTCCGGCCGATGCGGAGAGCGACTCGCCCCACATTACTGACCTGTGCACATTAATCGATTAATGATTGGCCGATCATTAATCGATGAGGATGGAGTATATGACCCAGCCAGCTTCAACGACCGGCTCCTGCTGGGCCTCAAGGGAACGATGAGCGAGGCCGAACTCCATGTCCTCAAAGCC
>NZ_BAAILO010000390.1:0-5835 GCF_054589115.1 Cupriavidus sp. 8B
TGAGCGTCAAGGGGCTTCAGTTGGGCGGCGCAAGCCGCGTCAACGAAGTGCGGATAAATCCAATGCTCAACTTTGAGCAGATTTTATGGAACAGTTGAACCGAGAGGTGGTGGTGGAGTTGGCCGCAGCGATCCGTGTACGGCATGGATTGCGCACCCCAGATGCCTTGCAAGCGGCAACCTGTCTGCAGTTGGGGGCGCAGCATGTGCTCTTGACGGGAGATGCTGCATTCCGGCGTGTTCACGGTTTGAATGCCATCGTGCTGTCTTGATCCCCTATTAAAACGTCCCCGCCAACTCCCTCGCTGTCTCCTGCAACCTCGGCACAAACTCCAACGACCGCGACAGCGGCGATCGCGCCGTCGGCGCATGCACCGCCAGCGCCGCCACCACCTGCCCGCGCTCGTCGCGCACGGGCACGGCCACGCAGGAAATCCCCGCGACAAATTCCTCGTTGTCCACGCCCAGTTGCTTGTGCGCGCTGCGGTCCAGCTCGGCTTCGAGCAGTTCCACATTGGTGACCGTGTTGGGGGTAAAGCGCTCCAGCGGCAACTGCCGCACCAGCGCGCTGCGCTGCTCGCGCGGCAGCAGTGACAACAACAGCTTGCCGCTGGCCGAACAATGCAGCGGCACGCGCGAGCCCGGCTTCAGGTCCAGCCGCAGCGGCCACGGCGCCTCCATGCGGTCCAGGTACAGCACAGAGGTCTCGTGCAGCATGGTCAGGTTGACCGTCTCGCCGATGTCCGCCACCAGCCGCGCCAGAATGGCGTGGCGCAACTGCCGGGTACCCGAATGCGTGACGATGGCCACGCCAAGGCGCGACAGGCGCGGCCCCACGGCATAGGCATTGCGCGCGCCCGGCTCGCGGATCACCAGGCCGCCGGCTTCGAGCGCGCCGAGCATGCGGTGCAGCGAGGCCTTGGGCGCTTCGAAGCCCTGCATGATTTCCGCCAGCGACAAGGGGCGGTCGGCGGCGACCAGGAATTCAAGCAGGGCGAAGGCGCGTAGCGTGGGGGTATCGCGGTCCGCCGCTGCATCGGCCGCGACGCTCGGAACCGGCGCCGTGGCGGCCGGTTCTTCCAGCCGCAAGGGGGCCGTCGCCGCGCGCGGTGCCTTGGCGGGCTTTCCCTTGGGTGCCTCGGAAGGCGCTTTTCTTTGTGTTGCTACTGTGGCCGATTTCAATTCGGACTCCGTTCCGGAAAACGAGACAATTTGATTGTACTTCCGGAACGGCATTCGTAACTAGCGGCGTATCAAGGCTTAATCCAGTTTTGCCCCGCTCGCCTTCAACAGCTTGCTCCAGCGCTGCGCCTCGGCCGTAATCTTCTTGCCGAAGTCCTCCGGGCCCAGCTCCGCCGGGAGGGCGCCCGCGGATTCGAGGTTCTTCAGCATCGCGGCATTCTTCAGCATCTCTCGCACCTTCGCATACAGGCTCCTTTGTACTTCCACGGGCGTGCCGCGCGGCGCGGTGAGGCCAAACCAGTTGCTAACCTTGAAGCCCGGTACGCCCGACTCGGCGGCGGAAGGCACCGATGGCATCATCGGAATCCGCTTGTCGCTGGCCACGGCGATGGCGCGCAACTTACCTGACTCGATGAAGCCGGCCACGGTCGGTGCCGCGGTAATCAGGATGTCGATCTGGCCTCCGAGCAAGTCGTTCAACGCCGGCCCGGAACCCTTATAGGGAACGTGGCTGATATCGATCTTTGCAACGGACTTGAGCAGTTCGCCGGCGACATGAGGGCCGCTGCCCGGACCGCCGGATCCGAACGTAACCTTGCCGGGATTTTGCCTGGCGTACTCGATCAGCTCCTTCAGGTTATGCGCGGGCACCTTCGGATTCACCACGAGCACGTAGGGTGCTTCGGCGAATTGCGCGATCGGCATAAAGTCACGGAGTGGGTCGAAGGTTAGCTTGGAGAAGAGGGCGGGAACGACTGTGGTCGTCATCTCGGTAGCCAGCAGCGTATAGCCATTCGGCTCAGCCTTCGCCACGTAAGCCATGGCGATCGTGCCGCTTGCACCGGGCTTGTTTTCGACGAGGAATGGCTGCCGATACGCTTCACCCATATAGCGCGCTATGGCCCGCGTGACATAGTCGGTGGAACCACCCGGCGCATAGGGCACGGCGATCGTTACTGTCTTGGTCGGATAGGTTTCCGCGGCCTGGGCGGCCACTGCGCAGACTGCGCTGAACAGCAGGCCGAGGACGGATAGGGTTTTCATGTTTGTCTCCTGGGGCTTCGCGAACCGATGCCGCTTTGGTGAAAGGGAAGTCGCTACGGCGACGACTTCCGTGCCCATGCTGATTTTTTTTGGCGCATCAGTCTTGCCGCTTCCATGCGGCGTGTTCCGCTTGTCACGGCACGGAGGGGCGGGCGCGAACGTACCCGCCCCCCTGGCCTTCGGCTGGCTTATTGATCGACGACGAAGCCATCGAGATGCGGGCGCATCGAGATCGGCCGGGACAGCGGCGGGCGGATTTTCTGCGCATCCGGCACCAGGTTCATGCCGAGTCCCGGACCGGTGGGAATGTCGACGAAGCCGTTCAGCGGCAGCGGGACCTGGTCCACGATATTGGTGCCCAGGTGCTCCGGCCGCGACTCGAAGATGCCGGCCTCGAAACCCGTAGCGTATTCCTGGATTGCAAAGTTGGGGATGGCGGCATCCAGCTGCAGGCAGGCGGCGAGCCCGATCGGCGAGAGCGGGTTGTGTGGCACCACTTGCACGTGATGGGCCTCCGCCATGGCCGCCACCTTGCGCGCGCCGGTGATGCCGCCGCAAACGCATGGGTCCACCCGGGCGTATTCCACGCTATTGCGGCTCAGCAGCGCTTGGAATTCGTAGATGGAGGTGAAGCGCTCGCCGGTTGCGATGGGAATATGGATTTTTCCGGCGACGCGCGTCATGCCATCCGGGCCTTCGGGCCGGATCGGATCTTCGATAAACATCGGATGCGTGTCTTCGATGCCGCGGGCGAACACTACGGCTTCCGCCGGCGTCAGGCGGCGATGCAGTTCGATCAGCAAGTCCACGCGGTCGCCGACGACTTCCCGCATGCGATGCACGTTGTCGATGGCATCGCGCATCTTCTTGATATGCGTCTTGAAGTAGACCTGGTCATTGCCTTCATCGAGGAAGGGGTTGAGGTGGCCAAACGCCGTGAAACCCGCCTCCATCTTCGCTTTGCATTCCACCAGGATCTTCTCGATGCTGCTCTCGTAGATATGCCCGTAAATGCGTGCCTTGGTGCGCACCGGGCCGCCCAGCAACTGGTAGATCGGCACATTCAGCGCCTTGCCCTTGATGTCCCACAGGGCGATATCGATCGCGGAGATGGCCGAGTTGATGGCGATGCCCTGGAAGTAGCCGAACCGATGCATCACGTTCCAGTGGTGCTCGATGTCGAACGGGTCTTTCCCCTCCAGGTATTGCGCAAAGCGCCGGATAGCCGCGGCCGAGGCCTCCAGCTGGCCCCAGGCACCCGATTCGCCAACGCCAACGATGCCCTCATCCGTGCTGACGCGGGCAAACATGAACTGCCCGACGTGCAGGGCCTCGACTTTGGTGATCCTCATTCTGATCCTTTCGATTGCTGATCCGGCACTTCGACGAAGGCGGACTTGTAGTTCCAGCGGCCGGATAGCGCCTGGCCAGTAACTCGATTCATGTTTGGAAACGTTTCCGGAAACGTTTCCAAAGAATAGATGGCATACTTCAGGGCGTCAAGAGCAGATTTGAAATTCGCCCCGAATGAGCAACAAGCCTTCTTCTTCCGAAACCAGGCGCGCCGGCATCAAGGAGGTCGCCGAACGCGCGGGTGTCGGCATCGCCTCCGTGTCGCGGGTGCTTTCCGGCCAGCCGGGATCCAGCCCGCAGTTGACCGAGCGGGTGATGCAGGCGGCGCGCGAACTCGGCTATATGCCGAACCTGATGGCGCAAAACCTGCGCCGGCGGACCACGAAGTCAATCGGATTCGTCGGGTCCGACATTACCAATCCCTTGCTGGCCTCGATCGTCGGGGGTGCGGAAAGCGTGCTGAGCGCGGCCGGTTATTCCGTCCTTCTGACCAATTCCGGTGGGGCGCCGGACGTGGACGCGCAGCGCATTGAAGTGCTGCTGCAGCGGCAGGTCGACGGATTAATCGTGCTGCCCGCGCTGGAGGACAACGCCGCGACGATTGCGGCACTTGCCAGCGCCACCGCGCCGGTAGTGGTCATCGACCGCGCCATGGCGGGCGATCTCGATGTGCACTATGTGCTCTCCGATCATTACCTTGGCATGGGCGAGGCGACGCGGCATTTGCTGCGGCAAGGGCACCGGCGCGTCGGCTTGGCGGTCGGCCACGATGTGCGTCCGTCTCGGGAGCGGATCCGGGCGGTGGAAGATGCCTTTCGCGGGCTGGGGCTGGCGCCGGATGTGATGGTCGACTCCGGCAGCCTGTCGCCCGAGCATGGGGAGAGTGCGATGGAAGGCTTTCTGGCCGACGCAAGGCCGCCCACCGCGGTGATTCTCGGTGGTAATCAGTTGCTCGAAGGGGCCTTGCGTGCCGTACGCCAGCGCGGCTTGCGCTTGGGCGAGCAACTGTCGCTAGTGTGTTGCGATGATGTTGCGCTGTCCCGGATGTACGATCCGCCGATCGCGTCCGTGCTGCGCGACCCAGCGCTGCTGGGCCAGCGTGCCGCCGAGGTGTTGCTCGAGCAGATCAAAGACCCGCACCAGACCACCCCGGTCTTGCTGCCTACCAGCTTCGAGCTTCGCGCAAGCTGCGGGCCAGTTGCCGCGCCAAAGACAAAGCCATCGCGCCGCGCCGGCTAAGCTAGCGCGCCAGTTGCAGCGTCACAATCCCCGCCACGACCAGCGCCGTTGCCACCAGGCGGCGCTTGTCAAACGGCTCGCGCAACAAAAAGTGCCCAAGCAGCGCGGCAAAGATCACGCTCGATTCGCGCAGCGCGGCCAGCTTGGTTACGGGCGCCAGCGTCATGGCCCAGAGCATCAGCGCATAGGAGCCGACGCGATTGATGCCGCCGATCGACGCACGCTTCCATTCCTGGCGGAACAGGGTAAGCAGGGTGCTGCCGCGCCGGGTGAAGGCATAGCTGGGCATGAAGATATGCGACAGCAGTTGCAGCCAGGCGATGTATGAAAACACTTCACCATAGCGTTTGACGGCCGTGCCGTCGATCACCGTGCCGCCGGCCAGGCAGGCGCCCGCCATCAGGGCGAATGCCATCAGGTCGGGCGACTGGCTGCGCCAGCGCACCAGGCTGACCAGGCCGAGGCAGATCATGGCAATGCCAGCGTAACCGCCGAACCCGAGCTGCTCGGCGCCCGTCAGCAGCAGGATCACGGCGACCATCAGCGGGGCCGAGCCGCGCATCAGGGGATAGGCCTGGCTGAAGTCGCCGCGGTTGTAGGCGGCCACCAGCGATAGCTTGTAGCCGACTTCCAGCGTGACGGTGGCCAGCAGGAAGGGCCAGACCTGGGGCGCTGGCAGCGGCACCAGGAACACCATCGGCAAGGCCACGAGAAAGCAGAAGCTGTCGATCAGTGCCATCGACGACAGGCGGTCGCCGCCGATCTTGACGATGGCGTTCCATGATGCGTGCATCATGGCGGAGAGCATGACGGCTAGGAAGGCTGTGGCGTGGAAGTTGGTGGGGAGGGGCATTGGTGGGGGTGTTAGGGGGCTAAGAGCAACTGCAACTGCAACTGCAACTTCAAAGGCTTAAAGTCAAAGGCAGTTTCACCACCCCTGCGGGGCGGCGACCTACTTTTTTGTCTTGCCAAAAAAGTAGGCAAAAAAGGCGCGCCGGATGGGGCGACACCCCCTCGG
>NZ_BAAILO010000391.1:0-2151 GCF_054589115.1 Cupriavidus sp. 8B
CTGATCGTATTCCACGCTCATCAGCTGGGTGCGCTCGTATGCCGACACATCCTTGCCCGCGGCCTTCATCGCGTCATACACCTGCTGGCGGAAATTCAGGGTCCAGTTGAACGATGGGCTGTTGTTGTACACCAGCTTGGCGTTCGGGATGACTTTGCGAATCTCGCTGACCATGCCGCCGATCTGGGCGATATGCGGCTTTTCGGTCTCGATCCACAGCAGGTCGGCGCCGTTTTGCAGTGCGGTGACGCAATCCAGTACGCAGCGCGCTTCGCCCGTGCCGGCGCGGAACTGGAACAGGTTGCTAGGCAGGCGCTTAGGGCGCAGCAGCTTGCCGTCGCGCTTGATGATGACGTCACCATTGCCCAGTTCGTCGGCCGACAATTCCTCGCAATCGAGGAAGGAATTGTATTGATCGCCCAGGTCACCCGTCGTGTTGGTCACGGCGATCTGCTTGGTCAGGCCAGCTCCCAGCGAGTCGGTACGGGCCACGATGATGCCGTCGTCCACGCCCAGTTCCAGGAAGGCGTAGCGGATGGCGCGGATCTTGGCCAGGAAGTCCTCGTGCGGTACGGTGACCTTGCCATCCTGGTGGCCGCACTGCTTCTCGTCGGACACCTGGTTTTCGATCTGAATGCAGCATGCGCCCGCTTCGATGAACTGCTTGGCCAGCAGGTACGTTGCTTCGGCGTTGCCGAAACCCGCGTCGATGTCCGCGATGATGGGCACAACGTGGGTGACGTGGTTGTCGATTTTTTCCTGGATGGCGGCCTTGGCAGGTCCTTGGGCAGCATCCAGTTCGCGGAACAGGCCACCCAGTTCACGGGCGTCGGCCTGGCGCAGGAAGGTGTACAGCTCGCGGATCAGCGCGCTGACGGAGGTTTTTTCGTGCATCGACTGGTCCGGCAGCGGGCCGAACTCGGAGCGCAGCGCGGCCACCATCCAGCCGGACAGGTAAAGGTAGCGGCGCTCGGTGCTGTTGAAGTGCTTCTTGATGGAGATCATTTTCTGCTGGCCGATGAAGCCGTGCCAGCAACCCAGCGACTGGGTGTACTTGGACGAGTCGGCATCGTAGGCGGCCATGTCGGCGCGCATGATCTTGGCGGTGTACTTGGCGATGTCCAGGCCCGTTTTGAACTTGTTCTGGGCACGCATGCGGGCGGCATACTCGGGGTTGATGGCATTCCATGCGCTGCCGTGGTTCTCTTTCAAACCAGCAACTGCCTTGATGTCGTCTTGATACTGGGCCATACGAAATTCCTAAGCGCGTTTGAAGAAAGGGTTGTGCCGCTACGGATGTCGAAGCAAGCAGCGTGGAATCATTGTATGGCGCTTCTGGCGCATCACGGCGAAGTCTTATATAAGACATAAGAGTTGGTTTAGCCTTATTTTTCAATGAGATAGGCGTTGAATTTCGTGATGTGGAACGTGTTTTCGAGAAACGAAAACAAAACACTGCGGAAACTCGGAGTGAATTCCGCAATGTGAAAAGCGCTTTCAGTTGTCGGAGATGACGGCAAGCACGGATGCTCGAGCAACGAGAGTTGGGGGGATTTTGTAGACGTCTGTCGAACGAACAGTGTCATGAGTCGGCGCAGAAACGTGTGGCTGTCTTCGTGTCCGCTGCGGTCATTCGATCACGAGTGAGGATCGTCGCAAACTGCCCGGCTACGGCCGTCCGATCCGGCGGCCGTTCTCGACCCAATGCAGCCCTTCGAACTCGCCCGCAGACAATGGCAGATCGCAAGCTAAAACAGTCGTTTCCTCAACGTGGTTTGTGGGAAGCTAATCGGGCCGCTTCTGCTGCGACGTTGGTGTTACCCGAAGAACCTGCGGGCATCGGCACCCAAATTGCGCACTGAGCGACGTGCCCTGCCCATCCGATTTGGGAAACTGACTTTGACGGCGCCACGTTAACTAACGATGAACGCTGCGTTCCGTCCCAGTGGGATTGTCAGGCTGCCGGGTCAAATCCAGAATGAGCCAACGATGCAAGCATGGTGAAGAGATTCAGGAGACCCGATGAGCACTCGGCATTTGGTATGCGCTGGTTACGCAGCACGCTCCGGCACTATCTGAACCCATTTTCCGTATCCCACCACGCGCTCATCAAGCTTGAAGCCGCTGGAGCGAGACGGGCTTTTGAAAGAC
>NZ_BAAILO010000391.1:2177-2771 GCF_054589115.1 Cupriavidus sp. 8B
AAGCCTCGGCGATAGCTTGGGCGCCGGCATGTGGGACTACGAGCCCGAGGCCTGAGCTCCGATTGAGCAGAGGCGTCGGCGCGGCCATGGCGCCGTCACCATAAGGGCGTACAGGCGCCGACCACGCATACGAACCCGTTCACGCCTCGCTAGCCCCCAGCCAGCGGGCCGTCAATCTTATTCAACCCCCAAGCGCTACCGTGAGCGTGCGCGCCCGGCGCCGGGGCCGGGGAATTACAGTGGGATTTGGCCGAGCGAGAGCGCCCCGCCAAAGCAACTGTATCGTGTTCCGCCTCTGAGAACCCTAACCGCCAAGCGCTGATGGCGACGCGTGGACTAGCGCGCGATGTGACCGAGATGATGGTCAGGGAAAGTTTCCAGCGCGAGACGGTCGTGTTCGACAAAAATAGGGACGCGCGCATCGTCGCAGGCGTCGACGACTGAGACGTACCCGCACGGCGCTAAGGCGGTCCGCGCTGTATGGCAGCGCGGGCGTCGGTAACCGCCGCCTGTTCTTTGCTACGTTGACCAGAGAATTCCCGCTCTCTATCTGACCTCAGATTTGAGGAGATTCACGCAAACACGAAGACGGTG
>NZ_BAAILO010000391.1:2899-10190 GCF_054589115.1 Cupriavidus sp. 8B
GCGTGATTCCCTTCCTTTTTGTTGCCTACGTTTTTTCCTTCATTGATCGTATCAATATTGGTTTTGTGCAGTTGCAGATGAAGGGCGATCTCGGTTGCACCTAGACAAGGAGATTCAGCTCATCTCGCACACATACTGTACGCAACCTCCTTTCCAACTCCAATTGTAGGAACGCAAAAATGAACATTGAAAATCACTTCACGGCGAAGACTCAATATGTAGAGAGCAACGGGATTCGCTACGCCTATCGGCGCTTCGGATCCGACAAGGGTACACCCCTACTCTTGCTGCAACATTTTCGGGGTGGAATGGACAACTGGGACCCGTTGGTAACAGACGGCCTTGCGCAAGGAAGGCCACTGATCCTCTTTAATAATACTGGCGTCGCAAGTACCAGCGGAGAGACGCCAGATACGATTGACGCAATGGCCGATCACGTTGCCGTATTTGTCAAAGCTCTGGAATTAACGAAAGTGGACGTTCTGGGATTTTCACTCGGCGGTTATGTTGCGCAAGGCTTTGCCCTGAGACACGCGGACCTGATCAGACGCCTGGTGTTGGTAGGAACAGGTCCTCGGAACGGTGAACCTCCTTCCGATCCTCGCATCAGGGAAGTCGCGGCAAATGCCGTACCCAGCCTGGAGGACTTCCTTTATCTGTTTTTTGCGCCAACAGAGTCTGGCCAGGAAGCCGGCAAAGCCTTCTGGGAGCGTCGCCACCAGCGCAAAGACGCGGACGTCCCCTCGTCGGTTCAGACCATGCAGGCGCAAACGGCAGCAATCACGGAATGGCGCCAGCCTCGCGGAGAACGGTATGCAGAATTGAAGAGGATCATGCATCCGACGCTGATTGTGAACGGTCAAAACGACATCATGGTGCCAACCATCAACTCGTTTACGCTTCAACAGTATATCCCCAACGCCCAACTCATTCTCTACCCGAACTCTGGTCACGGATCACCGTTTCAGTATCCGCAACTCTTTGTCGAGCATACAAAGCTCTTCCTCGACGCTGCGTAGTCGAATGGTCGATGCCGTCAGGGTTTGCTTCTAGCGAACGCGTCACAGGCTAACTTGTCCCCGAGACGGCGACCGATAAAGATTTGCCGATTGAAACTTTTGATGCGTCACCTTGTAAACATCATGATAGGAAATGACATGACCGCCGCTGAGAATATAGCGAAGAAGATCCTTTTCAACTATCGGAACCCGCTAAAAGAATGTGGTGTAGATTTGCACCAAAATCTGAAGTCGGTTCTGGATCTTTGCAACGCCTCCATAGATGATATCGGCGGGACGCTCACATTTTCTGGAGCGGACCCGATTGTAAATAGTCGTCTTCCGTTTGGTGCGATGTCTGCAATCAGCTTGGCGGCGAAAGCGATTATGGTTGCCAAAATTTGGAAGGAGCGAACCGGGGAAGGTCAAGATATTCACGTTGATGTCCCGAAAGCTCTGCGGCGGTTCACTCCGTTTTGGGAAAAAAAATGGGAGCTTGTGAATGGCTTTCCCGGAAAATCAGATCCTTACAATCCATTCTTTGCGATGCCTGTTATGCATCAAACGAAGGATAATAAATGGATAATGCCATTAAATATTTATCCTTCGATCAGGCAAAGGGCGATCTCTCTTTTGGGCGGCGGTGGAGATCCGGCCTCAATTGCTAGAGCGATCAAAGAATGGAATGCCGAAGATCTTGAGAATGCGGCCAGTGACGCAGGTGTTGTCATGGCACTCGGCCGCCCGATCGAAGAGGTCGTTAAGCTAGACGCATTTCTAGAATCAGTGGGCTTGATGCCTCTAATAGAGATCGAAAAGGTGGCAGATGGTGACCCTATCCCCTTCAAACCGAACGCAAAGACGCCGTTGGATGGCGTTCGAGCTTTGGGCACATCTCATGTGATCGCCGGGCCTTCAGTTGGCAGGAGCCTCGCATTACACGGTGCCGACGTCTTGAACATTTTTCGTCCGTCAAATGTCGAGTTGGACGTTTTTCAATATACTTCACATGTCGGAGTACGAACTGCCAAAATGGAATTGCAGGAAAATGCCCATCGCAATAGGTTTTATGAGCTTGTTTCGGAAGCCGATATTTATTTCAACAACCATCGACCGGGTTGGCGCGAAAGGTTTGGAATATCGAATTCAGATTTACGGGCACATAATCCAAACATAATCGATGTCGATATCTTCTACGCAGGAGAGGCGGGCCCGTGGTCGAATCGACCGGGGTTTGATGTTTCGGCTGGCTTAGCGTGGGGACTAAACAATATCGAAGGAACAGACGACAGGCCAGAGCACCCTCCCCACGTAGTGATATGTGACTATCCAGCCGGGTGGCTAGCTGCGACGGGTGCCATGGCTGCTCTGTATCGGCGGTCCAAAGAAGGTGGTAGTTATCGCGTCAAGGTTTCCTTGGGTCGGGTTGCGCTGTGGCTTCCAGAAATGGGTGTGTTCGATCGCGATTTTGCGAAATCAATGGCGGGATCAAAGGATGGCCATATTTATCCGGACCCGGAGCAATTTACTGTTAGCACTCCGTTGGGACAGTACACTGGAGTAACGGAAATGGTTGAGATGTCTAAAACGCCTGGCAATTACCAATATCCGCTAACTCCCATAGGGTCTTGGGAGCCAAGCTGGCTGTAACTCGACGGACGCCCTGCCAGTTGCCTTCCCATCAGATATCCACTCGGCCACTGATAATCCTCTTTGATGACTGAGTTGGCAAATGCTCGCAGGACGAGGCCTCTCGTCATTAAAAGTCGACAGCGCGAGCTGTCGTATTGGCGACCGGAGAACAGCAGTATTGCGGCAAGTACCTAAGCGTGTCCCCCGACCGTCTGTTCACTAGGGGACGAGTTCGGCGTTCTGATTCCCACCAGATCTGGTGGGAATCAGAACAATGGAAATCCAGACATCGGGCCGGCGACGCGGCTCGAAGAACTACACCCGTGAATTTCGAGCAACGGTGGTCGCGCAAGGTTTGCTTCTAGCGAGTGCATCAGAGGCTTGCTATCGCGAGTCCCATTCTTCCGGCGGGACATGGCCGATGCCATCGCGCATTGGGATGCCTTCGCCCTTGAAGACGCCGTCTGTGCACGCGGTGGGACCGTAATCGCAGTGCGTACCACAGGCGCCTCCCTTGCCGGAATTTCTGCTATTGAGCGCCAGTTCCGATACTCGAAGGCAAAGAGAAATTATTGAGTGATTGAGATGAGGGTCACAAGGGAAAAAGCAGCGCAGAACCGGGATGACGTGCTGAACAAGGCATCAGAGTTGTTTCGGGCGCGGGGACCGGATGGCGTGGGCATTGCGGACTTGATGCGCAGCGTCGGGCTGACTCACGGGGGATTTTACGCGGCGTTCGGCTCCAAAGCTGGGCTGATCGCGGAGGCAAGTGTTCGCGCGCTGGAAAAAAACGTTGAGTACTGGACGCAGTTCAATCCAGCAAGCTTTGCTCAGGAAGTGCCGCGGAGAATGGCTGAGTATCTCGATGCATCGTTCCGTGATGGCCCGGCACATGGTTGCCTTGTTTCCGCACTGGGCCCCGAACTGTCAAGACAAGGTGAGCAGACACGGCATCTTGTCACAGAGGGCGTCAAGCAACTGCTCGATGTGCTCGAACACCGCATGCCCGCGAAGCTGTTTGCGCAGCGACGTGCGCAGGCCATAGCCGCCTATGCTGCGACGGTAGGAGCGCTTGTTCTGGTGCGTCTCGTCGACGACGAGGCGTTAGCGAGTGAAATTCGAGACGCGGTCGCCAATGCAATGCCTTCCCCTCAATAGATGAAGGTGTGTCTCTGAAGGAGCCGAAGGACGCCGCGCTCCAATGAAGACAGGCTCTTAGAAGAGCTGTCGTCGCCCATCAATAGTCAAGAACGATTTGATTCATGGTTTCCAGGAGAGTGTGGCTATTGCCGAGTGTCGGCACAATTGCCCTCATACAGGTCGTGTCACGCGCAGCCCGGGCTGGCGTAATTTTTGACTTAACATCTTGAAATACGAGACGACCGGTCGTATTATGTTTAGAAGGATCCCGGCAGCCGTCATGGGCGGAAAGCCGGTTGCCTTTCTTTCGCGACCTGTGATTGCACGCTAAGGATCAGTCATATGTCATTGCCTTCACTTTTTTCGTCAATTCAAGTCGGACGTTATGAGCTCGCTCACCGGGTGGTCATGGCACCGCTAACGCGGATGCGCGCCGGGCAGGGCAGCGTGCCCAACGATCTGGCGCCGGCATATTACGGCCAGCGCGCTACGGGCGGTGGCTTGATCATCGCCGAAGCGACCCAAGTCACGCCCTCTGGCCAGGGCTATCCCGCAACACCCGGAATCCACTCCGCCGCGCAGGTGGAAGGCTGGAAGAAGGTAACGGATGCGGTCCATGCAAAGGGAGGGCTCATCTTCCTACAACTCTGGCACACCGGCCGATCGTCCCATTCGAGCTTCCAGCCAAATGGCGAGTTGCCCGTCGCGCCTTCCGCGATCGCCATCGAAGGTCATTCGACATTGACGCCGGAGTGGAAGAGGGTGCCGTACGAGACGCCGCGCGCGCTTGAACTTGCGGAGATTCCGAAGCTCATCGAGAGCTATCGTGAAGGCGCGAGAAATGCAATGGCCGCAGGATTTGACGGCGTGGAACTGCACGGCGCCAACGGCTACTTGATCGAACAGTTCTTGCACAGCCGGTCCAACCGTCGGACGGATAGCTATGGCGGGTCGATTGAAAACCGGGCGCGGTTGCTCCTTGAGGTAACGGTGGCGCTGATCGAAATTTGGGGCGCCGATCGCGTCGGTGTTCGACTGTCGCCGTTCGGCACGTACAACGATGTCGGTGACGACGATCCGATTGCCCTTTATAGCTATGTCCTCACTCAGCTTGACGAGCTTGATATTGCCTACGCTCACCTGATCGAAGCACGTGATGGCGCGGGGATGGAAATCGATGCCCCGCAGGCGGTGGACCGGCTCAGGCCCTTCTGGCACAAGACCTTGATCCTTGCGGGAGGCTTCACGGCCGAGTCGGCGGATGACGCGATCCGCTCGGGTCGCGCCGATGCGGTGGCCTTTGGAAGGCAGTTCATTGCCAACCCGGACCTGCCTCACCGGCTTAAGGCGGGTGCTTCGCTGAATGCCTATGACCGCTCGACGTTCTACGGTGAGGGCGCCGCAGGTTACATCGACTATCCAGCGCTGGAGACGGCACGCGCAGCAGAGTGACCGCCGGGCCCGAACTGGGGCCTTGGCTCGCAAGCCAACAACAATTCCCAATGACCCAGGAGTACCGAATGCATGTAGCTCTACTGGCATCCACAGGCCGTGCAGGCCGAACCATCCTCGATGAGCTCGTTCGCCGCGGCCATCATGTCACGGCAGTGGCGCGTAACCTGGACAAGCTTCCTGGGGGTCTTCCCGAAACCGTCACGGCGGTGCAGGACGACCTGACGAGCGTCGACCGCATCGCGGAAATTATTCGCGGAGCGGATGCGGTGGTGAGCGCCTTTGGTCCATCGAGCAGTGATCCGCGCTATTCGACGGATGTTAGCTATACGGATCAATTGGTCAGTGTTACCGAGCGACTGATTGCCGCGGTTCGCGAGGCCGATGCACCTCGCCTGATTGTGGTGGGAGGAGCCGGATCCCTTGAGTTCTCTCCCGGCGTGACTGTACTTAAGTCTGGCTATTGGCCGGAGCCTTACGTCAACATCGCCACTTCTCACATGAAGGCCTTTGCCGCGCTGCGGGCATCCGACATCAACTGGACATACTTCAGCCCGCCCATGTTGATCACCCCTGGTGAGCGAACCGGTCAGTTCCGCCTGGGGGGCGACAGCCTTATCAAGGATGCGGAGGGGACAAGCCGGATCTCGTTCGAAGACTATGCGGTCGCGCTGGTCGACGAACTCGAAAAGCCAGCGCACGAGCGTTCCCGCTTCACCGCCGGCTACTAACAGCGTTCTGGTACTGGCGAATCCGATGGCTGCCGCAGCCTAGCCGGCCGCTCGCTCGGCCGCCAGTCCACCACGACTGCAACGATCGGCAGGGACTCACCTGCCGGCATTTCAACAGGCACACGCAGTGCTTCGCGCGGGGTGTGCGGCTGCTTTTACCCCCAATGCCATCGAGGCATTGACAATCTGCCTCCCAGGACTCAATATAAGACGACCGGTCATAAATATAAGAGCGGAACATGGTATTGGAAACGAAGGGGGCCCGCCGAGGCCCGAAACCAAAGCCGCACACGCGAGACAGTCTGATCCGCGCAGGCGTGCAGATGCTGCATGACAGCGGCTACACAGCCACTGGCATCAAGGACGTCGTGGACGCGGCGGAGGTGCCAAAGGGTTCCTTCTACAACCATTTCGATAGCAAGGAATCGTTTGGGGCCGAAATCGTTGACTTCTACTTCGAGAGTGGCTTCGTAGAACTACGCGCGCTGCTATGCAATCCGGACCTGGGCCCGATTGAGCGGCTGCGCGCCTATTTTGAAGAGCGAATTCGCGGCTATGAAGCGGCTGGCTATATGCGCGGATGCATGCTCGGCAACCTTAGCTTGGAAGTCGCTGACCACAGCGCACCGATTCGTGAGCGACTGGAGGTCCATTTCAAGACCTGGAGCGGCCTCATTGAAGACTGCATCGCTGAGGCGCAGCAGCGGGGCGACATCAGCAATCGGATGCGTGCGTCCATGCTTGCCCAGTTCTTGTTGAATAGCTGGGAAGGTGCACTGTTGCGGATGCGCGTGGAGAAAAGCGATGGCCCATTGAGGGACTTCGTGAAGGTCATATTCGAATCGGTTCTCGTATAAGCCGCTTTGCAAGGATGGAAGGATGAATCCGCCGGACCTGTCAGGCATTGAATTGCTGCGCACGGCAATTGGACAGGATGCGCCTCGTTCATCGATGGCGTCGACGATCCCGATGGCGCGGCTTCAAAGCGAAAGCGCTCGCGGTTCCGCTATTCATCGAGTATCTCGAATGGACCTGAATCTGATCACGTTGTTTATTGAGATTGTGGAGTGTCACGGCTTGGCTGCCGCAGCGCGCAAACTCAATATGTCGAAGTCAAACATCAGCCAGAGACTCAAGGTGCTCGAGCGTGAAACAGGAGCGCAACTTGTTCGAAGATCGGCACGCAGTTTCGAACTGACCGAAGCGGGGCAGGTGCTCTACGCCAGCGGACGGCGTATGCTGGACGATCTGGATAACGCCCGTGCATCCATCGACATGCTTGGGCACACGCTGACGGGGCGGATTCGCATCAGCGTACCCACCGGCATTGGCAGATTA
>NZ_BAAILO010000392.1:0-588 GCF_054589115.1 Cupriavidus sp. 8B
GCGCGCACCGGCCCGCATACTTGCCTCACTTGGTGCGAGGCGTTGCGTAGGGCGTAACGAGTTCAAAGCAATCAAAAAGCGCTGCGGACTTCTTTGCCTTGAAATCAATGGCATGAACCTCGATGCATTTGTACGCGCTTTCGCCCCTTTGAAGGTAGAACGTTTCAGTTGATACCCCATTTGGGGACGAGTCGCTCGTAACCGCGGCAATGCCGTAACCACGCCCAACAAGCTCAGATAGCGACAACCCAACGCGCTGCCATTGGCTGTCAGGCGCTTGAACTGCTTGAGCTGATAGCGCGACTGTAGCGAGGAAAAAGGAAGCGATACGGAGGGTTTTCATTGTGAAGTCACAATTGATTCCGCCGGGGATGCGGTCGTGGCGCCTTCCGTCGTGCCGAAAGCGGCGCCGCCTCAGTCGCCATCATATCCGCTGGAAACGGCAGACTCAAATCTGAGGGACCCCCGGCGTGACGAGCGCGCGGCGGCATACTGAGCTCCGGTGGGGCTCCTGCATCCGTGTAGGCGCGGCCGCCGCCGGCCGCCAGGGGGCGGCGTCCCGCAGGCCTTCCAGGACAGGTTGTACCG
>NZ_BAAILO010000393.1:0-305 GCF_054589115.1 Cupriavidus sp. 8B
GCGAATTGAAGGCTAGGGCTACATTATCCATTGATTGGTGTAGACCTCGATATATCGGTTGAACGTGTTGCAATATTCGAAGTAATGTACGATGCTGGAGTTACCATAGAAATGGAGAAAGCAATGGCATCATACAAACAGCTGCTGGCCGAAAAGGAAAAACTCGAGGCTCAGATCGCCGAAGTGCGAGCAGCAGAAGTCGCTGGCGTTATCGAACAGATTCGAGCCCTAATGGCACAGCACGAGTTGACTGCCGACGACATCGCTCCAAAGCGTCGCCGTGGCCGTCCCGCAGCAGACGCGGT
>NZ_BAAILO010000394.1:0-18643 GCF_054589115.1 Cupriavidus sp. 8B
CCCCGTCGCCTGTACCCAGTAATCGACTCGCTCGCGCGTGCATAACCGTGAGAAATCAAAGCATTATGCGCGCCGCGTGCTCAAAGCTCGGTTTAGCAATGCCTCGTCTATCTCGCGAGGCGCGATGTTTTCGCCTCCCTTGATGATGAGTTCCTTGATCCGGCCCGTGACGAAAACAAAGCCATCCGGGTCCAGGTATCCAAGATCTCCGGTATGGAGCCAGCCTTCGGCTGTAAGCGTTCTGGCGGTTTCCTCCGGGCTCTTGTAATACCCCTTCATCACGTTCGGTCCACGCACCATGATTTCGCCCGCCTCGCCCGAAGCGAGCGCCCTTCCCTCGCCATTGACAATCTTGACGTCATTGCCAAAGGCACGCCCGGGACTGCCGATCTTGCGCTGTGAAGGGTCTAGTGGATTGGTGAAGCACGGCGCGGCCGTTTCCGTGAGCCCCATCGTTTCGATCACCCCGATCCTGAATGCGTCCTCAAAGGCGCGATGCTGGCTGGGCGGCAGCGGAGCGGAGGCCGAGCGACAAAAGCGGACCCGGCTGAGATCCAGGCCATTTCCCGCCGGATCCGCGCCATTCAACAGGTAGGAAATCATGGTCGGAACCACATTGATCCAGGTGCATTGGTTCTGTGCCACCAGGCCCCAGAAACCGGAGACCCGAAATCGATGCGGTAGAACGAGGCTTCCACCATGAACCAGCGGCGATGTCGCGGTCACGATCTGGGCATTGATATGGTAAAGGGGCAAGATCGCCAAGACCCTGTCCTGCACTCCCAATTCGTGGGCAGCGGATACGTACTGCCCACCCGACACCACGGACCGGTTCGCCAGCACGACCCCCTTCGGCTTACCGGTGGTGCCAGATGTGTACATCATCAGTGCATCGTCCTCTTCGCCCACGGGTGGCAGCTCCACGCTCCCATCTGACACCGGGATGAACTCCTGCGCATCGACATCGCACAGAACGATCTGGATATCCCGCGTCACGTTGGCCAGCGCAACGCTAAGGCGCTCCAACTGGTCGGGCGCGACAAATACGATCCTGGCATCGCTGTGATTCAGTACGTACTCGAGCTGCGACGGGTGCGCGAGCAGATTCAGCGGTGTCGCGCAAAAGCCGCCGTACATCACGCCAATGAACAGCCGGCAGGTTTGGAAGCCGTTGTGCATCAGCATCGCCACCTTGTCGCCCTTCCGGATACCCTGGCCGAGAAGGAAGCGTGCCAGCTCGCGAGAGGACTTCCGCAAGCCAGCAAACGTCATGCTCAGATCGGGTTCCGGCGCAATCAGGTAAATCGAATCCGGTCGTTTTGCGGCCTGAAAGTCGACATAATCTCGAATGGTGCGCAGCATGTCCATACTCCTTACGTTCAAGCGGTACAAGGTTTCTGTCTGATTCTCGCTGGATCGATTAGCCATGCTTACGTAGGTACTCACCAAATAGTTCCTGCTCCGAGGGAACCCGCTCAGGGAGCCTTCGCACGATACGTGTGATGTTGAGGAAATTCCGGTAATCCATGTTTTCGGAGAAATTGTTGCCACCCCATGTACCGCAACCCATGGAAAGCGAGAATGGCAAACCGTTCTCGAAACTGCCGCCAGTGGCGAAGCAATGCGCCTGATTGACAATAACCCGGCAAACAGGAAGTTCATTTCCCACCCGCAGGATGTGGCCATCATCCGATGTATGAATTCCCACCGAATGACCCGCCCCCAGATAGCCATAGATATCCTTGACGATCTCGCAAGCGTGATCAAAGTTCCGAGCGCGATAGACGGTTAGCACAGGAGAGAGCTTTTCACCGGAGTACGGATAGTCCGGACCGGTGCCAGCTTCCTCGACCATCAGGAATTTCGCTTGTGTCAAGTTCGCCCGGGCCAAGCCAGCCAGTGCCGCGATCCTGGGCGCAGACTGTGCGGTCACGGCCGAATCCAGTTTCCCCCTGGGCCACATCGTTTCCTGCAGGTGGCGCTTTTCCTCAGTGTTCAGAAGGACGCCGCCGGCCTCGGTTAGCGCAGCCAGGGCCGAGTCATAGACCGGGTCGAGGATGACCACGCTGTTTTCGGACGAACAGCTCGTCGCATTATCGAACATCTTCGAGCTGGCGATCTGTTGCGCCGCTTCACCAAGACTGGCCGAGGTATCGATGATCGAGGCGACGTTGCCCGCGCCCACCCCGAATGCCGGCGTTCCACTCGCGTAGGCGGAGCGGATATTGTTCTGCGAACCTGTTGCGACCACCAGATCCGCCTGGCGCATCAGCGCCTGGGTCGCCTCCTTAGTAATCGGTCCGGGCAGATACTGGACCAGATCCAGTGGCGCTCCGAGCTTCTCCAGTTCCGCATGAATGTATGCCACCAGGGCGGCACAAGTGGATAGTCCTTTGGGCGATGGCGCCACGATGACCGCATTGCGCCCCTTCAGTGCATTGATGATCTTGTTGGCGGGGGTCGCCGCAGGATTGGTGGAGGGAGTAATCGCGGCGACCACGCCGACGGGGCGGGCAATCTCCACCAGTCCGCGCTCTGGATACTCGGCAATAACACCGACCGTCTTCGCATGCTGCAGATCGCGTAGCAGCCCCAATGTCTTCCTGTAGTTCTTCTGAATCTTGTCTGTGACGTTGCCGAGCCCTGTATCGCGCACCGCCATCTCGGCGAGCATGCGGTTATTCTCAGGATGCACGATCGCCCATCCCGCCGCGGTGACCACTTCGTCCACCTGGACCTGCGAGTAGCGCTCGTAGTCGCGCTGCGCCTCCCTTGCCCTCCTGACCAGATCTGAAATCATCTCGACATCTGCCGACGAATCGGCTTTCGCGCACGTTTCAACTGACATTCTTTCTCTCCGCATGTTTATCATTCGCGATGCTGTCATTGCCGAAGCCGGGATTTCACCCGGCCAAGAGGAATGCAGCTTTCAATGAACAGCCCCTAGTCCGGCCCCACCGAGCGACAGTGCATCTTCCAACTCATCCTCGATCCTGTTTGTCGGATCGATTCGCAACGAGCAGATTGCCGCGACCCCCAACAGTCCGGCCGAGATCAGAAATGGCAGCTCATAGCTTCCCGTTTGCTGGATTAGGAAGCCGAACAAAGCCGGCGAAATCATTCCTGCCACGCCGAAGCCTGTGTTCATCATCCCGCCAGCGGTTCCTGCAAACTTCCCGGCAATGTCGAGTGGCAGGCTCCACAAGACGGCATTGGTCAACTCAAGGAAGAAGAAGGATGCGGCGAGCAGCATTACTGCCGTCAGTGGGGTCCGGGTGTAGATCGCCGGCACGATGAATACCAGGGCACCGACAAGCCCTGTGACAAGCAATGCACGTCTGGCCAGCTTGAGGTTTCCGGTCTTCTTATAGATGAAGTCGGAGATGACGCCACCGAGAGTGTCACCGACTACGCCGGCGAGCAGTGGCAGCGCCGTGAACAACGCCAGCTGCTTTACGTCGAATCCTCGCGCATCCTTCAGGTAGGAGGGTAGCCAGGTCAGGAACACCCAGAGCGACCAGCCGTAGCAGAAATCCACGAACGTTACCATCCACATGCATTTGATCATCTGCTTCCAGGGCGTTTTTCCTGCCGCTGCTTTCTTCAACTCGCGTGAATTGACGCCGATCTCCATCAACTCGGCGGGCTTGACCCACCTGTGCTCCAGCGGCGTGTTGCGGAACAGCCAGACATAGAGAGCGGTCCAGATCAGGCTGACCACACCGAGGATCAAAAACGACTCGCGCCAGCCGTACGCGGCAACAATGACCAGTACGATGGGCGGGGTGACGGCTCCGCCCAGGCGGGCGAAGCTATGCGTGATGCCCTGTGCGAAGCCGCGTTCCGTGGCCGGCATCCAGTATGTGAAGGAGCGTGTTGCAGCCGGAAACGCGCCACCCTCTCCGATGCCCAGCAGGACCCGGAACATAATCAGCGATCCGAGGCCCCAGGAAAAGCCGCAAAGGATAGTAGCAAGCGCCCAAATGCTGGTGAGTACGGCCAACACCAGCCTCGGCCCATACTTGTCGGCGAACCATCCGCCCAGGATCTGCATGGCGGCGTAGGGATAGGCAAAGGCTGAAAAGATGAGCCCCAACTGAGTCGGCGTAAGTGCCATCTCCTCTTTCAGGAAGGGGGCGATAATGGAGATATTGACGCGATCAATGTAAGCAATGAAATACATCAGACACATCAGCCCCAGTATCGCGTACCTGACTTTAAATAATCTTTTCATGTCTCTCTCACCATTTTAATTAGATATATTTATCTGAATGGTCGAATCTATGCCGACTTTCACGCACACTCAAGAACCATTGGAATTGAAACCACCAGCCTTGCAACGTCGTTCTTGTCCTTGCAAATTCCGCCTTCCTGTTTCCCTCCTTTCCTCTGATTTCAATGTAAGCGGCCAGAGTTATAGCGGCCACGGTTGCTGTCAATCCAATCTAATCAAGCCATCGCACCAGGGTGTCCCGTTTTCCGCGCTATCCTTCACCGCGTGCACTCAAGAATGGAAAAATGCGAATTTCGGGACTTGTTTATGTCCCGAAAAGCGATAAAGTCGATGCAAATAGGCAAGCAGAAGTACTGCGGCCAGGAGACAGCATGACAAGATCCAACCAATCGAATGCAGCCGCGGTCCGCGCCTTTCGCGTGCTGGAGGCACTTGCACAGGCCGGGGAGCCACTTTCCATGACAGACCTTGTCGAGGCGCTCGGATTACCTAAACAGACCGTGCATCGTATACTCGTGCAGCTGACGGACGCGTGGCTGGTGACGCGCGGCGCAGGCGACCGGCTCTATGAGTGCTCACCGCGCGTGCGTGCCCTGGCGGTGAACGTTCTAATGCACGCAGGTCCCGCTGCGGCGCGCCACGCGCTGCTCGAACAACTTGTGGCAAAGATTGGCGAGACATGCAATCTGACCATGCTCGCCGGGAACGACGTGGTGTACATCGACCGTGTCGAAACCGAATGGCCGTTGCGCATGCACTTGCAACCAGGCTCGCACGTGCCGCTGCATTGCTCGGCAAGCGGCAAAGTCCTACTTAGCTTCTTGCCGAAGGAACGACGCGACCGCATGATTGATACGTTGCCGCTACATGCCTATTCGGAGCGAACCATCATCGATCGCGAGAGGTTACGTAAGGAACTCACGACGACACGCAAGCGCATGCTGGCAATCAACGATCAGGAGCATCTGCAGGGGCTCATCGCGATAGCGGTGCCGGTCATGCTGGATCGCAATCGTGCCTGCGCGGCGATCGCGGTACAGGCGCCGGTGGGCCGGCTCACACTCGACGATCTACTAGCCTTCGTCCCCGATCTGCGCAAAGTCGCCGAAGAGACGGCAGAGACGTTCCGGGCATGATCGCCCGATGCTACCCGGTCGCATCGGGCGGGTGCGGGTCGGACTCTTGACTCCTTGCACCACTATCCAACAAGTGTCGCTAGGAATTCCCGTTCGGCGTTGCGACGGTTCCGAAGTGCGCTCGATGCGTTTGGATCATATCGTCGGCTTGGCGGCCAACAGTCGCAACAGTTGCCACTGTAGTGCGCTGGAGAGCGCGCCGCCGAGCCTTCGCTTGAGACGATCAGCTACGCGCGCGAGGATCATAGGACGCCGGCATGGCGGCATGGCGCTCGATCACCTCGCCTGCGGCAAGGCAAATGTCCTCGCGGAAGCTGCCCGCCACCAGTTGCACGCCGGTTGGAGTGTCGCCAACCAGGCCGGTCGGGACGCTCAAGCCGGGAAAGCTCAAGGCCGCTATGGCCATCATCGGGCTTTGCGCGGACAGCATCTGCGCCATGGCCGCCTGGCCCTGCTGATCCGCTCCCCAGCGATACGGCAGCTGGCAGGATGTTGGCCTCAATATCAGCGGATAGCTCCGGGGACAATGTACTTCTCGACAGACGGACCGTCCTGAGTTTGAACCCCTATCCGGACCATTACAGCCCGGCATTCGCTTTCTCCGCCTTCTCTTGCCCGCTCCCCTTGCCGAGCGTGGTCTTCAGTTCGGAGCAATGCCCGTCGTGCACGCGATGGATTGCCCAGCGACGGGTGTCCTGGCCCAGGCAGAGACCGTCCCGGGCTTTTTAACGGACTGTTCGTCGGCATAATTCAGGTCGCGATCGCGATTGGTTCGTCTCTCGGCGGCGGCGTCGTGGACCGGGTTGGCATTCCAGCGGACTTCGAACTCGGTGCGGCTCTTGCGCTGGTCGGGCTTGCGATGCTCGGGAGCTTCCTCACCCTCAAAGGGATACTGGCTCAACTTCTTTCCCAGGAGAAAGCCTTGGGACCCGACCGGACTGCGGCCAGAACGTATAGGTAGCGTTTCCAGCAGCAAGGCGCTGAAGCGAATGTCTGCGCGCGGCAGCCGCAAGGGCCTGGGCTGTGAAGTAACCGCTGCCCAGAGCCACAATTGAGGGGGCAGGTCATGGGCAAGTTTAGCAAGTACGTGGCCTTGGATGTGCACCAAGAAAAGATCGCCGCTGCGGTGGCGCAGGCAGGCGGCGAAGTCCGCTACGTGGGGGAGATCGTGAACACCCCGAAGGCAGTCAAGAAGCTGGTCACACAGTTCAAGCGAGACAGGGCTCGGCTGTCGTTTCGCTACGAAGCCGGACCAGGTGGCTATGTGCTGTATCGCTGCACGACCTGAAGCAGGACCGTCAGGTGGCGGCTCCTTCGCCGATTTCGAGGAAGCCTGGCGAACACGTCAAGAACGACCGCTGCGACAGCCTGAGCCTGGCCCGCCTGCATCGGGCCGGCGAGCTGACTGCGGTCTGGATACGCGGCGAAGCGCAAGAGTGTCTAGATACACCGACAGCCTTACACAGGCGAACAAACGCTCGACCACTGAACTCTGCCTGTTCACAGCGCCGCGCGCCTTTGACCTAACAAACATTGTGAATGTTGTGCCAAGCGCGTCTGGAAAACATTGTCCATGTACGCCAAAAACCACATGCACTCCATTCATGTACATCCTGATAACTATGAGTTGGCGTTTTCCTCGCCAGTTGCGCACCATTGTCTCAAACAAATGCTGCCTCCACGGCGGCTGATGACAGTCAGGAGACAATATGCGTACAAATCGCCGTTATCTGGTGTATTTCGCCATGTTCCTTATGAACGCGGTGAATTACGTCGACAGGACCAACCTGTCGGTTGCCGCAAGCTCCATTGCGTCCACCTTTCAGCTTTCCCCGATTCAATTGGGATACATGTTTTCTTCGTTCCTGTGGACGTATCTGTTCTGCCTGATTCCGGCCGGTCTGGTCGTCGATCGCTTCGGTGCCCGAAAAGTGACGGCATTGGCGCTCATCACTTGGTCAGCGGGGGGCGTCTCGACCGGCCTCGCCTCCAGCTTTCTCTTGCTTTTGGGATCCCGACTTCTCCTGGGTATTGGCGAAGCGGCGTCTTACCCTTCGGGCAGCAGGATCATCCGCGAATGGGCGCCCAAGACCGAACGTGGACTCGCCGCCGCGATCCTGAACGCCGGCTCCTATGCCGGCCCGGCTCTTGGCGGCATCTTCGTGGGTTGGTTGATCGCGCAAGTCGGGTGGCGCGGCTCGTTCCTGGTCACTGGCGCAGTGGGCATATGCCTAGGCGTGTTCTGGTGGATCTTGTACCGCACTCCTGCACAGGCAAAATGGATTTCGGCGGAAGAACGCGTATTGATCAACGATTCGGCCACGCCGGCGGTTGCCACCGATTCTGCCGCCGCGAAGAAACGCGCTTCTGGCGGGCTGAAAAAGCTGCTCGCCGAAAAGACAATGTGGGGCCTGGCACTGACTCAGGGCTGCGCCGGATATACGGTCTATCTGTTTCTGACCTGGCTGCCCACTTATTTCGAGCGCGCTCGCGGCATGAATGTCGTCAAGAGCAGCCTTTACACTGCCGCGCCCTATGCCAGCGCCTGTGTGCTCGGCATCATGCTGGGTTATCTCAGCGACCGGCTGCTGACGAGCGAAGCGCTTGCACGCGGTGCCAGGCGCAACATGATCTTCGTGATGCTGCTCCTCGGATCGGTCGTATTCGCACTGCCATTCGTGGATTCGATGTGGGCGATCGTGCTGATCATTTCGTTGGCGCTTACATGCGTGTCCACGGCCATGTCGATGAATATCGCATTGACTAACGATCTTCTAGGTGACCCGGCGCATTCGGGAGTGGCGGTAGGTTTGCTCATACTGGGCGGTAATGTCTTTGGTCTTGCCGCGCCCATCGTCACCGGCTATGCCGTTGCGTCCAGCGGCGGCTTTACCGCGGCCTTTGCGATTGCCGGCGCGCTGCTGCTTTTGGGATCGCTGGCAAGCCTGACTTTGACACGCAGGCAGATCCTTGTCGACTGGACGGAGCCGATCCGGGGCGACCAACCCATGGCATCAAAGCCCGCCAGCCAGTTGTGACATTACTGGTGACCGTCCTCGTCACAGTACTCGTGGTATTACTCTTTTCGCTTTAAAGGAAGAAACAATGATTTCGCTAAAAGTCGGCGCAGTATCGCGCAATTATTTCAACATGCCTCTCTGGATTGCGCAAGACGCCGGATTCTTCAGGAAGCACGGGCTGGATGTCTCGATCGAGTTGTATGAACCGATCGACGAAGTCACGGACCGCTTGATCGATGGCCGGCTTCAGCTATCGCTTGGGGTGACTGAACACGTGATCCTGGGCAGCGAGACGGGCAGCGATCTGGAGATCATTGCTGGCAACGTCAACCGCTTGCCGTTTTCTTTCATCGCGCGCCCCGATATCAAGACCATCGCACAGTTGCGTGGGGGCGTGGTAGGTGTTTCCTCGCTGGACGCTGGCAGTTCTTCACTTGTGATGAAGATCCTTTCCGCCCACGGCCTGGAGCATCCCCGCGACTACACCATCGTGGCGGTCGGACCGATCTTGTCGCGCTGGGAAAAGTTGCAGAATGGGGAGATCGATGCGGGGCTGCAGGGCATCCCGCTGAACTATATCGCGCTCGACCAGGGTTACACCTCGTTGTGCGAACCCCGCGATGAATTCCCGTGGTTCCAGTTCACCTCCTTGAACGTTTCCGCAAAGTGGGCGAACGAAAACGCCGGGACCGTGGTGGCTTTCTTGAAGGCGTACATCGAAGCGCATGACTGGTTCTATGCGAACAAGATGGGATGCCGTGAGATCGCTATGCAGCACAGTGGGATCAGCGCAGATTATGCAGACCGCGCGTGGGAAGAGTACAGCCGGGACGAGATTTTTCCACGCGATGCGGCGGCCAATCCCAACTCCATACAGGCACTGATCGACATCAGCGCGTTGATCCGCGCCCTTCCGGGCCGCGCCAAGACCTCTGCTGCGGAATACATCAACCCGGTCTATCTTGACCAGGCGCGCCAGTCGCTTGCCGAATCGAAGTCCTGAGAGCAAACAGAGGCGCACGCAATGCAGATCAACTACGGTGAACGCGCACGACTGGGCATTATCGTGCCTTCGGGCAATTTCATTGCTGAACCGCAGATACAGGCCATGCTGCCCGATGGCGTGGCAGCCTACGTCACGCGTCTTCCACTTAAAGGGACCGGTTCAGAAGAATTGTTTGCCATGGCGGCGGGCGTCGGGCCTGCCGCTGCCATGCTGGCAGACGCCGGTGTGGAGCGGGTGATTTTTCACTGCACCGCGGTATCGACGTACAGCGTGCCATTGCAGGACGAAATCATGGCGAGCATCGAACATGCGACCGGACTGCCCTGTTTTTCCACCGGGTCCGCGATTGTCACCGCTTTGGAAACCCTAAGTGCCAGGAAAATCGTTCTCCTTACCCCTTACCTTGACGCAGTTAATCAGCGAGAAATCGCGTTCCTGGCGCACCATGGATTGGAAGTCGTCCATCATCACGGTCTCGGCCTGAATACGAATGCGGAAATGGGAAAGCTGGCGCCGGACGTCTTTTTCGATCAAGCGATACAGTATGCAGCGTCGGTAGCGGACGCCTATTTCATCAGCTGTACCGCCATCCGGTCGGCGGAAGTGATCGAGCGCCTGGAACAAGCGCTCGAACGACCCGTCATCACGAGCAACCAGGTCATGGTGTGGAATGCGCTGCGCACAAGCGGAATTGATGATAAGGTCAAAGGATACGGCACGCTCTTCTCTCATTGAGACGAGGGAGAGTTCCGTTCCCCCGCTCGTCAGCCAAGTCTGTCACCGATGAATCTGCGCAGCATTGATCTAAACCTCCTGGTCATATTGGAAGCACTGGTAGAAGAACGAAGTGTGACCAAGGCTGCCCAGCGCGTCGGCATCAGCCAGTCGGCTGCGAGCCATGCACTAAGACGCCTTAGGGTGACGTTCAAGGATGAGCTGCTGGTGCGTACCGCAGACGGCATGATTCCCACCGGGCAGGCACTCTTGCTGGCAAGCATGATTAGTGGATCGTTGCAGCAGATCGAACAAGCGGTGATACAGGGCAGCAAGTTCGATCCGACCACCTCGACGCAGGTCTTCAAAATGCGAGTATCCGACTATGCCGGGGTGTATCTGCTTCCGCGCCTCTGTCGGAGGCTACGCGAGCAGGCACCGTCGACGCGTCTGGAAGTCAAGCATTTCAGCCCTCAGGACATCGAACAGAAGACTAGCCAGGGCGAGGTGCAGGTGCGTCTCGCCCTGCGTTCCAGGATCGCTGGTCTGAGCAACAGTGTCCGATTGCTTGAAGACCATTTCGTGGTCGTGATGAGCGCCGCTCGCTATCCCGGACTATCAAAGCTCGATCTATCAGATTACCTCAGTCTGACCCACCTGAAGATCGCGATCAGTGGAGTCGGCACCAACCTGATCGACGATGAACTCGCCAACCTCGGTCATAAACGCAAGATCGCGATGACCGTGCCAAGTTGGCTCGAGATGCGCGAGGTCATTGAAACCACCGATCTGGTGGCGGTCGTCCCCAAGCATTGGCTGCATGCAGAAGGATTTCAGAAATTCCTTACCTTTCCGCTTCCGCTCGAAAACGCTTCGCTCGCCATTGACCTGGTATGGCATCCGAGGGACGACAAGGATGTCGCGCAGCGTTGGTTTCGTTCGCAGATTCAGGAGATTTTCCATGATTTTGCATTTTAGCGACGAAGATATGTGCTAAGGAACATACGCAGATTGCTGCGTGGTTTCCAATGCAATTTCCGGAAGCATCCCCCATGCCTACGCCTCCTACCATGCTCCTGATGGCCTCGAAGGTGATTATTTGAAGCTGGTTACTTGAATCTAGTTACATTGATGCGCAGAAATGACTCAATCCCTCACGCTATATGAAAAGCTATGGCGCCGACATGTCGTGCGCGAAGCAGATGACGGCTCGGCGCTTCTATATATCGATCGTCACCTCATGAACGAAGTCACGAGCCCGCAAGCGTTCGATGGGCTTCGGCTGGCAGGGCGCCGCATGTGGCGAGCACAAGCGGCTATTGCGACGCCGGATCACAATATTCCGACGGTTCACCGGGAACGCGGAATGCATAGTGAGATCGCGCGCTTGCAAGTCCTGGCATTGGACCGGAACTGCGCGGAGTACGGCGTCCCGTTCTACGCGTTGCAAGACGTTCGCCAGGGCATTCTTCATGTCGTCGGACCCGAGCAGGGCGAGATCCTGCCCGGCATGACCATCGCGTGCGGCGATTCCCATACGTCCACGCATGGCGCCTTCGGCGCCTTGGCATTTGGTATCGGGACTTCCGACATCGAGCATCTCCTGGCGACGCAGTGCCTGGTCATGAAGCGCATGAAAACCATGCGGATCACGATTGATGGCGCTCTGCCCGAAGGGACCTACGCCAAGGATCTCGCTCTGGCGATTATCGGCCGGTGGGGTACCGATGTCGCGAATGGCCATGCGATCGAGTTCGACGGTGAGACGGTGCGGGGGATGGACATGGAAGCGCGCATGACGTTGTGCAACATGTCCATCGAAGCGGGTGCGCGCTGCGGCATGATCGGCGTGGATGACGTGACCCTCGCGTATCTGCATGGGCGACCCCGTGCGCCAGCGGGCGCGGAATGGGACACTGCGGCAGCCTATTGGTCGACCTTGCGTAGCGATGCGGATAGTACCTTCGACAGGTCGCTGCGCTTCGATGCCGCTGCGCTGCGGCCTCAGGTGACATGGGGAACGTCGCCGGGCATGGTGACGGACATTGACGGCTACGTGCCTGATCCCGCGACCGAGAACGATCCGCAACGCAGAAAATCCGTGGCATCCGCACTCGCCTACATGGAGCTTCAACCCGGTCTCGCCATCCAGGACATTCGATTGGATAAGGTATTCATAGGCTCATGCACGAACGCGCGTATCGAAGATCTGCGCATTGCCGCGCGAGTCGTGCGAGGGCGGAAAGTCGCGCCGACGATCGCTCAGGCGCTGGTGGTGCCAGGGTCGGGCAGTGTCAAGCTGCAGGCGGAGCAGGAGGGGTTGGACCGGATCTTTCTGGAGGCGGGTTTCGAATGGCGCGATGCCGGCTGTTCGATGTGCCTGGGAATGAACAACGACAGCCTCAAGGAAGGTGAACGCTGCGCATCGACGTCGAATCGCAACTTCGAGGGGCGTCAGGGACGCGGCGGCCGTTCGCATCTGGTCAGTCCCGCCATGGCCGCAGCAGCGGCATTGGCGGGCCATTTTGTCGATGTATCGCAGCTACGTGGGAGATAGTCATGGAACGATTCGACACGCTGACGTCGATCGCCGTACCGATCGACCGGGATAACGTGGATACCGATGCGATCCTGCCCAAGCAGTACATGGCAATGATCGGCCGTACCGGCTTTGGCGCCTATCTATTCGATGAATGGCGCTATTTTGATCGCGGAGAGCCGGGTATGGACGCCAGCCGGCGGCAACCCAACCCGAATTTTCCATTGAACCAGCCCAGATTTGCGGGGGCGCAGATCATGTTATGCCGCACCAACTTCGGTTGTGGGTCGAGCCGGGAGCATGCGCCGTGGGCCCTGGCTCAGTGGGGAATTCGCGCGCTCGTCGGCGTGAGCTTCGCCGATATTTTCTATGGCAACTGCATCAAGAATGGCATCTTGCCGGTATGCCTTTCGACTGAGCAGATTAATACGATGTTTGCGGCGATCAATCGCGGCCACGACAATCCCATTACGATCGATCTTGGTCGCCAACAGATCAAGTTCGGTGATGACCTTGTCTTGTCATTCGCAATCGATTCATTTCAACGCGATCTGTTGATGAACGGACTCGACGAGATTGGCCAAAGCTTGCTGCATCAAGAGGAAATCAGAAAGTTAGAATTTCAACGCATGCAACGCGAGCCCTGGCTATTTCCTTCCGGCCGCAACGCCCCAATGCACACGTAGCGCGCCTTCGATCCGAAGGCGTGCCGTCTTCTTCTGGATATTTTGTCAATATGACGAAACGAACTTTGGAGCAGCAAGCGCTGCTCGAACAACTCAAGCAAGTGGCCCAGGGTCTCGGCGAGACACTGGCGCCGTTCTGCGAAGTCGTTGTTCACGACCTCCTTTATCCGCAACAGGCTATCCTGGCGATCCACAACAACCTGTCGGGCCGCCAGGTCGGGGACCCGGCTACGGAACTTGGCCTGGCCCGCATTGCCGACGCTTCTCGCTGAACATGATCTCGGCGGTCAGCCCACGCGGTGAGTTTCGTTTCATGGTGCACGACGGTTCGCTCAACACGCCTGTGTTTGTCGAGTTTCTCAAGCGATTGATGATTGGCGCGACCAAGCCGGTTTTTGTGGTGGTGGACGGGCATCCGGTACACAGGAGCAAGCCAGTCAAAACGTACGTCGAAAGCCAGCAAGGCCGGTTGAAGCTGTTCTACCTGCCGCTGTATTCTCCGCACCTGAACCCGGACGAGCAGGTGTGGGCGCACGTGAAGCGGCAATTATCCAAGCGCTTGGTTCAGGGAAAGAACGAAATGAAGAAATTGGCGCTGAGTGCGCTGCGTCGCATCCAACGACTACCTGAGTTAGTTAAGTCGTTCTTTCGTCAGCCGGAGTGCCAATACGCTGCAACCTGACAATACTTTTTAAAAAGTTAGTATCGATTGACCGGATCCCAAAAATGCAGTTCCAGCGCGCCTTCCCCATACGCCGGTTCGGTCCAAAGCAAAGAACCCTCATTGTGTTACCGATCCGCCAGACCAACGGAATCGGACACGCCAGCGCGATGAAGGCACTGTGGTCCCTCAATTAGCAATAAGCAAACCAACCTGTACTATTTACATGAAAAAACTGCCCCTCGCCGTTCTTGCGCTCCTCCCCCTTCTAGGTCTCTCGGAGGCCCATGCTTTCCGCGATTCGGCAATGGAGAACGTAGTCGACAAGGTCAGAATCGCCAAGAGTACGCCTCACGTGGCACCCGCGAGCGATGCCGCTGCTCCTGCAAAGCTCGCGAGACGAGAAGGTGGTCATCCGTGACTTCTCATCGACGCAGGTGGCATGGAATCGGCCGCACTGGCATCAGTGCGTTATGCAGATATGTAGATCCCTCCTCATCTCATTGACTACCGAGCGACACAGGGCGGGGACCCCGCCCATCTGAATGCGCTTTGGCATCTCGCTTTTTGGACGTACCTCGTTATGTTAATGCATGAATTTGCAGCAATTGCGGGCTACCTCTGCGATGGCATATCCTAAGGCCGAATTTGGATTCTTATGGAAAATCGCATAGCACCGGATGCGAGGTGTTGTTGCATAAATCCCGGAGCAGCGCCGCATGCTGACATTTACGCGCGACAGGTGCCGCGCTGGGCTGTTAACCGTTCGGGTTCCTGCGTAGATTCTCGATATTTGCCGGGAAGATACGCAGGGACACACTCCATGTCTCTTGTCTTCTCTCGTCTGCTTTCTATGGAAAATCGTTCTCCCCTTAGCGAGTCCATCATCCATGATGACCTTGCATCCCTCCCCCGGCGCCGCGTGCTTCGCGGTCTTGTCGCGGCCGGCGCCTTGGGCGCGATCGCACCCGTGCCGGGCCCTTATGCGTTTGCACAGCCGGCTGGCGCATCCGATACGGCGGCGACCGCGCTGAGCGCGGACGAGCTGCCTCAAAGCATCGCCGAAGCAGGACGTGCGCTGCGCAGCGGGAAGTCTTCATCCGAAGAGCTCACGAAAGCCTATTTGCAGGCAATTTCCCGGGTGCAGCCCACGCTGAACGCGTTCATTACGGTGACGCGCGACAGGGCGCTCAGCGAAGCGCGCGCATGCGATCGCGAGTTCCGCGCTGGCAAAGACCGCGGGCCTCTGCATGGCATTCCGATCGTCCATAAGGATCTTTACGACACGAAGGGTATCCGGACGTCGGTCGGCACGGCGTTTTTCCGCAATCGTGTCCCGAACGACGACGCGGCGGTGGTGCGCCGCCTTGCCGCCGCGGGTGCGGTCATGCTCGGCAAAGCGAACATGAACGAGTTCGCTGCAGGCATTACCGGGACGAACGAGTTCTTCGGCAACGCGCACAATCCGTGGAACGTTGAGCGCTCCCCGGGTGGTTCTTCGAGCGGCACCGGCGCAGCCGTTGCGGCGGGCTTGTGCCTCGCAGGAACGGGCTCCGACACGGGCGGCTCGATTCGCGTGCCCTCCTGCTGGAACGGGCTGACGGGTATCCGCCCGACCTTCGGCCGCGTCAGCCTAACCGGGGTCTTTCCTCGCTCGTACAGCCTCGATTGCGCAGGTCCTATTGCGCACAATGCCGGAGACGTCGCACTGATGCTGACAGCCATGGCAGGCTACGATCCCGCCTACAAATACTCACTGCACGCTCCGCAGGAGGATTTCAGCAAACATCTCGACGGCGGCGTAAAGGGCCTGAAGCTCGGCATCGTCGAGAGCTACTCGTTCAGGGATGTGGACCCGGACGTCGCAAAAGCGGTGGAAGCCTCGGTACGCACGCTGCAAGGCGAGGGCGCGCAAATCGTCCGTGTGAACATCCCGTTGCTGGCCAAGCCGCTCGACTTCTCGGCGCTCTTCACGATCCTCCTTTACGAGTTCAACGAGATCATCGGCGACCGCTACCGCGCGGCGGCTGATAAAACCCAGTTCGGGGAGATCGTTCGCAACGACATCGCCACGGGAGAAAAGATCTCGCGCGAGCAATACGAGCAAGCGCTAACGGCGCGTACGCAACTGTTGACTCAGTTCGAGGACGCATTCTCCCAGGTCGACGCGCTGGTCACGCCGACCATGCCGACGACGGCGCCCGTTTTGGCGGCGGGCGGCCCGGTCTATGACCGCGGCAGACAGTTCATGCTGCCGATCAGCTGGACAGGCCTGCCCGCCCTCTCGACGCAAAGCGGCTTCGATTCGAACGGACTGCCGGTCGGCATGCAGCTGATCGGCAATTCGAGCCAGGAAGCGCGGCTGCTGCAAATTGCACACGCCCATCAGAAGGCGACGGGCTTCTACCTCAAGCGCCCGCCTGTTCACGCGTAACGCCAGGGCGCGGGCCGAGCGCCAATGGCGCGGGCCCGCGTGTCCTTCCCGACTCATTGCACTGCGGAACTCGCGCAACGGGCACATGCTTATGCAGCGCAGGGAGCAGCAGTTGCAGGAAGCCGTTAAAAGGCCTGGGATGCCGCCCTGCAGCGGAGTATCGTCTCGGTATCAAAGAGACGGAGAGCCGACATGCGATGCATGATCGTTCTCGAATTCGATGGCGGCGATGGCACGGTGGCAAACGGATTGAGGTGATGCGGTTTCACCGCGTCGACCGCAGCCAAGCCTCCGGCGACGTCGGTTTGTCCCTTGCGGAAGGTAAGTCGTTAGTCAATTGCGTCCAGCAAGAATTCGTCGTAGAGCAGCTCGATCGCTACTGCGCGTCGTAGCGAGCTTGTGAGGGTCTGCGGCGCGCTCCGTCGCGTGCACGACGGGCATTGCTCCGAACTGAAGACCACGCTCGGCAAGGTCTTCTACTGCCGCGACCGATGGAAAGCAAGTGTGGTGCTGACGGATCGAGGTACGTGTCGCCGCTCAAGAATTACCTTCAGGAACCGAGCACAGGCGAGTTGCGCTGGCTGCATGCCGAACTCGGCGCCACTATGCCCTACCGGCAGGCCAAGCAGGTCATGGACCTCTTGTTGCCAACGTCCGGACGCGACAGTCACGTGACCATCCGCAATCACACAATGGCCGTCGGCAAATCCCTCCAGCATGCACAGCCCGTGCGGCGGTGGTGCGAGGAGATAAAGCCGATTGCCGAACTGGGCATTGATGTCGGCTATGTTAGGCGGGCGCGAAGCAATGGCAAGGGAGCCGGCAAGGACAATCGCGCGGGGGCCGGCAAAAGCTCATCGTCGATAGCTGTCGTCGTTGCGCATTAGGCCAGACTGGCAGACAACCACGGGTCTGGGCTTCCGCCATGCCGCGCACCAAGCGATTGCAGGAAGAAATGACCAAATTCCTAGAGGACAGCGGCTACGATGATCCCAATGACGTCTGTGTCGTGACTGATGGCGCCCTGGATCTTGCCGGGGTTGCTGACGACCTTCCGTTCGACGCCGAATGGGTTCTCGACTGGGCGCACATCGGTCGAATGCTGCGACACGTCGATCAAGCTATTACGCCTTTGGCGTATGGGCGCCTTACGGCCCACGGATCAGCTTTCGTTGACCCGAACTCAAGCCGCGAAGCCAAGCAAGCGCGCTGCAAGCTCATAGATTTGATCAGTTACCTCAATAGCCATCTTGAGTCGCTGATCGACTATCGCTCCCGGCAGCGTGTTGGCCTACGAATCGCGACCGGCTTCGTCGAATCATCAATCAATCGAATCAATGGCCGCCGCATGTGTAAAAGCCAACATATGCGTTGGAGTCGCCTGGGGGCACACAGTGTCTTGCAAGTGCGCGTCGCCCTCTTGAACCAAGAATTCCACGAACTCATTCAGCGAGCGTTTCCGTGGATTGCCCAGCGACGGGTGTCTTGGCCCTGGCAGAGACCGTCCCGGGCTATTTAACGGCTTCCCTCGACAGTAGCGCGCACAAAGGTAGCGACCTCGGGTGCCGTGCGTGGAGGTAGCAGCCTTTCAATTGGGTAGAGAGTCTCACGAAACTCATCGATCTCGCCTTGCTCATCGAGTGGCTCGGGCAGACACATACAAGCCTTCACACGCGGCGCGCGCACACGGATCGCAGCCCAGTGTCAAAGGTCCGACGTCGCCAATCCTTGATGTTGCGGTATCGACCGCAATGTGGGCAGTTTCGCTTGCATCATGCACATGCTGGCCAAGCGCCAGATGCGGCGCCGATGGGAGCGCTGCATCCGCGGCGCAGCAGTTTTACTCGCCGGCCGCTTAACCAATACGGCCGTTGCCTCCGCCGCTTACTCTCCTCTCCCTTACTGCGACACAACCAGGGCGTGCACACGCCATCTTCTGGTGGCGAAGCGGAGGTGTTCGCGTTCATCCAGAACGCCGTAGCGGCTTCATTGCGTTCATGCGCGCAGCGGAGTGCACCCGATATCACCGGCCCCACGGCATCAGAGTAGTAATGCCTCTATTTGCTACGTGCACGAACAGTTATTCCTGTTTGCGGAACAATAACTGCCATCATGATGCGACTGTTTACTTATTCCTGTCACATAACTGCCTCAGAATGCAGCGGTCGCATCGAGGGATGGCATTCCTTTGCTTCTCCGCTATGCCTCTCCGA
>NZ_BAAILO010000395.1:0-233 GCF_054589115.1 Cupriavidus sp. 8B
GCCGGCTACTTCCAGAAGTTTGCGCCTGAGCAAATTCCTCACGCGGTAGAGCGATTCGTCACGGAAGCGAAGCGGCAACTGGGGCTGCTCGATGGGATTTTGGAAGAGCGCGAGTACGCGGCAGGAGACGAGTTTTCCATTGCCGACATTGCTCATTTCGGTTGGATCTGGCGTCGTGGGTTTCCCGATCTGACGCTGGATGACTTCGACAACGTTCGGCGTTGGTACGATGC
>NZ_BAAILO010000396.1:0-399 GCF_054589115.1 Cupriavidus sp. 8B
CTATGTGCCCTTCCGGACTATGTCGGGTAACACGGACCAGTGCCTGAAGAATGCGTCCCCACGCCCGACTACCCAGCCAGTCGCACGACATAGGTTTCTCTTCTGACAAAGCCGCGGAGTTGGTCTGCCAGCTAGTAGCGTCCTGATTTGCGGTGTGGTCGGATGCCTTCTCAAGGGCCTGCGCATTCTTCTAAAGTGTTCCGTCAAGGGCGCGAACGGACTTTCACTCGGTCGTGAGAGAACGCCCGCTTATGAATGACGAAACTAATGACGCACTCCTTCCACGAAGCCAAGAGGCTGCTGTAGGAATAAAGACTATCTCTTTCCCATTCCAGCATTCGCCCGCAAAATGCGGGCTATTGGAGGATTGCAAGACATAGTCAGGAAGGGCACATAGTG
>NZ_BAAILO010000397.1:0-550 GCF_054589115.1 Cupriavidus sp. 8B
CTTCCCGCTCTATGGTTGATGTGCCGCCTATTTTTCACAATCCGGAAGCTGCGCGTCATTTCATCGATTTTTTGATGATTTGGCGCCCGTTTCTGGCCCTCATTACCGCGATTACTGCAACTGCGGACGGATTTCTCCCAGCGAGCGCATGCGCACCAAGTTGTATGCGGCCATGCTCAACACAAACATCTGGTCAACTTTCTTCAGTCCGCGCACCATCACTTGACGCATGCGCCCCACGGTCTTGGCCCAGCCAAAGCCTTGTTCGATCAGTTTGCGCTTTTGCTGCGAAATGGCATAACTCCCGCTGCAGGCGATCTCATCCGGAACCGCCGAGCGTCGCCCGGAGGTGTTTTGCGCCACGTGCGGCGTGACCTTCATCTCAAGGCAAGCCTCAATGAACTCGGCCGCGTCATACCCCTTGTCCGCACCCACGGTGACTTCCACGTCCGCGTCGTCGACCACCTGCCGGGCGTCGTTGACCATGACCTTGGCGGCTTCGCGCTCTGCATGCCCGTCAGCACTTGTCACCAGCGCGCTGACCACCAGG
>NZ_BAAILO010000398.1:0-413 GCF_054589115.1 Cupriavidus sp. 8B
ACTGTCACTGCCGACGCCTCAGGCAGGCAGTTCGTGCTGCGTGCGCAAGACCTGGGCTCGCTCGACATCGGCTCACCGGTCTACTATCGTCGCGTGCAGGTCGGCCATGTCGTAGCGTATCAACTCGAGCCGAACGGCCACGACATCACGCTGCGCGTCTTCGTCAACAAGCCCTATGACAAGCTCGTCTCCGCCGATACGCGCTTCTGGCATGCCAGCGGCGTCGACCTCAAGCTCGACGCGAACGGGCTGAAGTTGTCCACGCAGTCGCTGGTCACCGTGATGCTTGGCGGCCTAGCCTTCCAGGCGCCGGAGCACTCGACTGCGCACGCCACGGCCGCCGAGAACACCGAGTTCCTGCTTGCGGCGGACCAATCGGAAGCCATGAAGGAGCCGGAGGAACTCGCCCCCGC
>NZ_BAAILO010000399.1:0-1969 GCF_054589115.1 Cupriavidus sp. 8B
CCAGGGATTCGTGATTCCTGCTACCTTCGTCGGCGGCCTCAATTCGGACAAGCCCGGCGAATTCCGCGCCACCGTCACGAACGACGTCTACGACACAGTCAACGGCACCTGCAAGGCCATTCCGGCAGGCTCGACGCTGGTTGGTACATACAGCAGCGACATCGGCATCGGGCAGGAGCGCATTCTGGCGGCATTCACCCGGATGCAATTGCCTAATGGCAAGTGGGTACCGCTCCTTGGCATGGGCGGGGCCGATCCGAACGGCTATGCGGGCATCAGTGGCGACGTCAACAATCACTTCTTCAAGATCTTCTCGGGGGCCTTGATCATCGGCGTGCTGGAGCAGCGCTTCAACAACACCGCAACGGCGACGACTGCCTCCCCGGCAGGCATCACGACCTACGGCAACACCGCAGGGCAGGTGGCAGCGCAAACAGCGCAGACGATGCTCAACCGCAACCAGAACATCCGCCCGACGATTACTACGAAGCCGGGCCAGAAGATGATGGTGCAGGTCAAGCACGACATCGTGTTGGAGCCCTACCGTGATTAAGGGTGCCGCTGCGTTCCTGTTGGCGCTGGCCGCGACGGGCGCGGGCGCGCAGACCGTCGAGGCGATGGTGAGCCCGACGACGCTGATCGTGCGCGACAGCGGCGGGGCGCGCATCGTCTCGCTGCCGGGCAAGCCCGTGCTCTATTGCGGGCTGGATCCGTTCGTCGGCTGGTCGGCGCGGTTGATTGGGGCGACCCTGCGTATGGAACCCGGCCAGGCGCCGGCGGTCGAGTCGCAAGGGCGGACCATGCCGCTCACGGCGCTGCTTGCACGCGATGGCTGGCTGCGCCCTGAGACGCTGGACGAGGGCGCACAAGTGGCGCTGGTCGAGCGCCGTGGCGGCTGGGCCTGTGCACCGAAGACGGAAGCCTTTGCGCAGATGAGCGCGCGCGTCGATCCGCAGATCCTGGCCAGCATCGCCATGAATGAATCGGCGTATCGGGGCCGACCCTGGCCGTGGACCCTCAATGTGGCCGGTCGCGGCATGTACTTCGCCACACGGGAAGACGCGCATGCCGCGATCAATCAGCTGCTTTCCGAGAAGCGCTGCAATTTCGACGTTGGGATCATGCAGATCAACTGGTGTTACCACGGCCAGCGGTTCGCCTCGTCATGGGATGCGCTCGCTCCGGCGACCAACATCCGCGTGGCCGAAGCCATCCTGACGGAGAACCTGCAACGCAGCGGCTCAGCGATGAAGGCGGTGGCCTGGTACCACAGCGCCGACCCGAGCCGCGGCGGGCCGTATCTCGCTAGATTCATGAACCACTTCAAGCAAATGGACAGCAGGGCCCAATGAGCAAGCATCTTCTTTACGCCGCCGTCGCCCTCTTGATCAGCGGACCGGTATCCGCCGCGCCGACCGATCCGTTCGACTTTGACTACCAGGTCGTGGCCAAGGCTAGCGACCGGCCGGCGATGATCTTCAACGACGGCAGCAGCACTTACATCCAGCCTCGCGCTGGACAGCAGATTGTCGCGGGCGGTGGGCAGCAATCTGGTCCATATATCGTCCTGGATGGCGTGCCTGATGTCGTGCGCTACACCACGAACGGAAACGAGGTGGTTGCGCGCTGGACGCGAGCCAACGGCTTCACGGGTGAGCCCGCGAATCCTGCCGGCGAGTTGCCGCGCGGCTTCAGCGGCTTTAGCGGGCGCATCGCCTTGATTGGCAATCACAATGGTCTCGCGCTGGTGCGCCCGAGCGAGACGACGATGCCGCTGGCGCCGTTGATCAAGACCCTCGCCCCGGCGGGCTGGACCGGCTCGGCGCAGAAGGATATCGCCCTGAGCCAGGAGATGCGCTTCGCCACGCGCGCCGGCGAGAACTGGGTGCAAGCGCTTGAGCGCCTGCTGGCGCAGCGTGACCTGTACGCAGAACTGGACTTCGAGCGTCGGAACATTGCGCTGCGGGCG
>NZ_BAAILO010000400.1:0-3838 GCF_054589115.1 Cupriavidus sp. 8B
TATGACGCGGCCGAGTTCATTGAGGCTTGCCTTGAGATGAGGGTCACGCCCCACGTGGCGCAAAACACCTCCGGGCGACGCTCGGCGGTTCCGGATAAGATCGCCTGCAGCGGGGGTTATGCCATTTCGCAGCAAAAGCGCAAGCTGATCGAACAAGGCTTTGGCTGGGCCAAGACCGTGGGGGCGCGCATGCGTCAGGTGATGGTGCGCGGACCGAAGAAAGTTGACCAGACGTTTGTGTTGAGCATGGCCGCGTACAACTTGGTGCGCATGCGCTCGCTGGGAGAAATCCGCCCGCAGTTGCAGTAATCGCGGTAATGAGGCCAGAAACGGGCATCAAATCATCAAAAAATCGATGAAATGACGCGCAGCTTCCGGATTGTGAAAATAGGGGGCGCATCAGCCATGAAGCGGGAAGTCTTGCCGCTTTTGCGGTTAGTACTTCTGCAGCCTGTTAGAGAAGCCGCAGGCTAGGAAAAATGAGTCGATTGAGCGCAATGGAGAGCGTGTTGGCGTGCATTCTGGGGGCAAAGATATGGCTAGAATGCCGCGACATACTTCCTCGCGCTGCGTAACTCCTTCTTCAGCTAAGGGTAATGTTGTTGACATCAATCGAGACGACCAGCGGCTCCGGGATCGCTTGACCGTCGGGCAGGCGCGGATAGATACGACGTCTTGTCGGGAAGCGGATGCCTGAAACCGTGATGTAGTCGCCGACGTAATGCGCTCCGGCTGTATTGCCGGCGATCTCCACGTCATAGTCGAGGCGGCGTACTAGATTGTCGGAATCAACGTAGATTGCCTGTGCATTGCTGAAGACCTCTAGCGAATCTGGGTAGCGCACCTCGATCTTGCGCCACGTTTCGCCGCGCTCTGTCCATGTCCCAGCGTCCTCGCACACTACACCGTCCCATGCGAGCAAGAATGGTGTATTCAGGTAGGTCCACATCGCACAGCCAGCGAAGAAGGCTAGCTGCAGGGGATCCCAAGGGGTTTCCAGCTTGTGTCCTTCGAACGAGGTGCGGGGCTGCATACGCTCTTGCAGAACTTGGTTGGCCGCATCTAGTAGAGCGATTCGGCGTCCCATAAAGTCACTCCTGCTCGCGAGCGTTCCGAACGGTTCGTGTGATGCCCATTGCCTGTCGGTACTTACTGTGACCGTAGTCGTGTCGAGTACACCGGGTTGGGATTTGATAGCCCATAGTGCCCCACCTTGGCTCAAGTCGGCCTGGACCTTTGTAAATTTCCGCCATTGGGTGATGCCCCCGTGGGCGTCGATGATGGCTTTCGCGATGCTGTTCATAGAATGGACCTTTTTCATTACCTAGCCTGTGCCACATGGCGATTGAGAATAAGGGCGACCATCTCACACGCGCCGGCGAATAGGCCAATGCCCCAGATTGCCTCAGTCGCCAGAATCGCCGCACCTATCGCGCTGCCAATGGAAAAGCCGAAGTACATGGTCGACGTGTTTAAGGCCAGCGAGAGCGGTGCCTGGGACGGGCTGCCGGCTGCCATCAGGCGCGACATCTGTGCCGGGAAGAACGCCCAGACGGCGAAGCCCCATACCGCGATCGCCGCCAGGACTGGTAACAGCGCCGGGCCCGCCGAATGCGTGGAGGCCGACAAGGCGAGCGCCCAGAATGAAAGTGCCAGGGCGAAAAGCGAGTAGCGCGCCACCCGGCTCGAGCCAAACTTGTCCGTCAGCGTCCCTCCCGCCGTAACACCCACTGCCGCCGCCAGGCCCCACATCGAAACAGTCGCATTGATGCCAACTGCGTCGAATTCAAGCACGCGAGAGAGGTAGGCTGCGATATAGGGATATGCAGCATAGGCACCAATGGACCAGAATAGGCTCACCGAAAGCAATCGGACGACGGCAGGCTGACGGGCGATTGAGAGCCGTTGCGATAGCGTTGCCACAGGAATGCCAGCACCGGCATCCCGGGCGACGCCGACGAGAATCCCTGCAATCGCCGTCAGGCTCATCGCGCCGACCGCCAGAAAGGTGGCACGCCAGCCGAAGGCATGTCCCACTACGCCGCCAAGAGGCAAGCCCAGCGCGATCGCCAGTGTCATACCCCCGCTCACAATGGCCAACGCCCGGCCTCGCTTGCTAGCAGATACGATCGCACCGGCAAGGGCGTTGGCGTTCGGCACATATAGACCAGAAGCAACGGCCATCATCACGCGTGCGGTCATCAGCAGCCCGAAGCTGGGCGACCAGGCGGCCAGCAGGTTTCCTCCGCCAAAGATGGTCATGGCGAACAGCAGTACGCTGCGACGCCGTAATCGCGCCGTCATGACCGTCGCGACAGGTGAACTCACGGCCATGGTCAGTGTGAATACCACGACGAGCAGTGCGATATGTGGCACGGTCATCCCGAAATCGGCTGCCATCGTAGATAGCAGAGGCGCAATCATGAATCCCTCGGTGCCAATCGCAAACGTGCCGAGCGCCAGAAACAAGGCGGGTACAAGCGAGTCGTTGCGTTCGGGGGCGGGTACCGCGGAGGCCGCGGGTGCCGTTACCGCACGGCTATTGTGTGACACAGATCTTCTCCTGCGCGTGGTCACTGGCACTCCGGGCCGGGGCGCCAGGCTTCTCGTTAAACCGGGATGGGGTTATCGGCGATGTACTGGTTGAAGTCGTGAACCAACTGATGCTCGCCGAGTCCCGGGTTATCGCGCATGGCGCGAATGGACTCGACAAACACCTCATGCTCTTCGGTCCCGAGGCCGCGCATGGTTTCTTCGATAAACGCGTCCAGGGGCATGGCACGCGGATCGCCGCTCTTCTTGACGAGGTCGGTGTCGACCCAAGGCGGTGCGATCTCCTGGACTGTCACGTTGGTCGCGCGGAGCATGAAGCGCTGCGACAGGGCATAAGAGTGCAGTGCCGCTTTCGATGCGGAATAGACTGCATTAGTGGCGATCGGGACATACGCCAGCACCGACGTGTTGTAGATAATCGTCGAGCGAGGTTGACCCTTCAGATGCTCGACGAGCTCCGATGTCATGCGGATCGGGCCCAAGAGGTTGGTGTCGAGGATGCTGCGAGACGCGGCGTCCTCGACGGGAGTCGACGCGTCGTCAAACGGCATGATGCCCGCGTTGTTGATTAGAACGTTCAGCGTGGGATAGTCCGAGATCAAGTCCTTCGCCACGCGCGCGATGTCGGCAGCCTCGGAAATATCGAGTTCAACGCCATCGATGCCGGGATACTCCGCGGAGATCTGCCGCAGAAGTGCTTTGCGGCGTCCAGCAATGATGACCTTGTTTCCCAAGGCATGAAAGGCCTTCGCCAATCCCAGGCCAATGCCCGACGTCCCGCCCGTAATAAAGATGGTGTTCCCGGTGAGTTGCATTACCACATCCTTTCGTTAGAAGAGAAAGCGCTTGCCTCAGTGCTTCAGACCACAGCGCCACTTGCCCTCTAATGTGGTGGAAACCCATGCGGTTTCACATGTCATTAATCCGTCGATTCGGGACAAAATGATTGGGGAGACGATCATCACTGTCCGGTGTGAGGCCGATTAGGTCGGCTTTGCGCACAATGTCGGCTAGGGAGGTTGCCCTCATCTTTCGCATCGCCGCAGCGCGGTGTACCTTGACGGTGATATCGCTGATGCCCAGTTCGGCTGCAATCTGCTTGTTCATCGCACCGCGGACTACATGAACTAGCACTTCGCGCTCCCTGGTCGTGAGCGATTGGTAGGCAACGAGCAATTCAGTGCGCAATCGCTCTGCACTCAGTCGAACTCCATCCTTGGCGATTGCGACTGTAACCGACTCGATCACCTGATGATCGGAAAGCGGCTTGAGCAGAAAGTCCGAA
>NZ_BAAILO010000401.1:0-520 GCF_054589115.1 Cupriavidus sp. 8B
CCTGCTGGTGGGCCTGGGTCCGGTCGGCGCAACCGCGGCCAACCTGCTGGGACGCTACGGCGTCCGTACCCTGGCCATCGACAAGGCCGCGGATATTTTCACCGCGCCCCGAGCCATCGCGCTCGATAACGAAGCGCTGCGCATACTGCAGATGGCAGGGCTCGAGGACGGCGCGTTCGATACGCTGGCCATCGCCAAGGTGCAGATGCATTCGCCGTTGTTCGGCAGATACGCGCGTGCAAACACAGCGGGCACCAAGGACTGCCACCCGCAACTGGTCACGTTCTTTCAGCCAGATCTCGAAGGCGCCTTGCGCGCGCGCTTAAGCCGCTACCCCTGCGTGAGCATCGCTCTCGGCGTCGATCTCACCGGTTTCGACGACGACGGCGAAGCGGTGCGGTGCACCGTGTGCCTTCCCGGCGGCGACACGGCCACCGTGCGCGCGCGCTATATCGTGGGCGCGGACGGCGCCAATTCTCTCGTGCGGCGCCACGCCGGCCTTGCCTTCGCCGGGAAGACC
>NZ_BAAILO010000402.1:0-9270 GCF_054589115.1 Cupriavidus sp. 8B
GACCAATGCCCCGGCCTCACAACTCACGGCCCAGGAAATCGCGCGCCTGTACCGGCAGCGCTGGAGCACAGAGAATCTGTTTCAGCGGCTCGGATCCAACTTCGAGGTGGATTAGATGAAGACACGCACTTTCCTGATCACGGGTGCAAGTAAGGGCATCGTCGTGCGCTAGCTGAACGGCTGGTCGGTGCTGGACACCAGGTAGTGGGACTCGCCAGGGGCACTGATTCCTCCTGTCCTGGTGAGCTTGTGTCGGTTGACCTGGCTGATCTGCGAGAGACCGAAGGCGTTCTGCGCGACCTGACGAGCTCCAGGCGCTTCGACGGACTTGTGAACAACGTGGGTCTTGTGAGGCCGCAGCGTATCGGCGAGGTCCGAATGGAGGACTTCGATGCTGTCATGGCAGTCAATCTCCATCCAGCTGTCCAGGCAATGCGGGCTCTCTTGCCGGGCATGCGGGAGGCGGGCTGGGGCGAGTTGTCCCAGCGCCCAAGACCGTGAGAAGCTGATCAGTGCTGACTTCGCCGCCGCGTAGGCTGTGCGATCAAAGGCACCCAGCACCGTAAGACTCGAGATATTGAGGTCAACACGGTTGCTCCGGGGCCGACAGAGACGGAATTGTTCCGCAAGAACAGCCCGCCGGGAAGTTTGAGCGAGAAGAAGTTTCTTTCGTTCGTGCCGATGAATCGCTTTGGTAAGCCCGACGAGATCGCGGCAGCAATTGAGTTTCTGCTGTCGGAGGATGCAGGGTTCATGACAGGCCAGACTCTCTATGTCGATGGGGGCGCGTCAGTCGGTAGGACGCTAGTCTAATCTTGGTGGGAGGCGCCCTGGCTCTGACTGGGCGCGCGCCGCCGCGCGGCCCTGCGTTAAGGGCCATCAGGGAACGGGATGCGCACACCATGTGCGCAGTTCCCACAGAGATCGTTAGGCGCATGACCCGCTGGGATGCCCTTCCTGCAGGTAGGGATTCACCCGTGGCGCGATGCATGCTCAGAACATAGCTGAGATCGATCACGGCAAAGGTGGCGCGGATCAGCGCAATGTGATCGGCAAGGTCTTGCCAGTGGACTCGCCAGGCTAAATGGGCGATACCGGTGTCGAGGTGGTGGAGACTGCTAACTACCGCTCGCGCCGGCAGCAGATATTCAAGACTGACCTTAGCACGGATGAAACGCACCAATTGTTTATCGTGCCCACCGTTAGCGCATGTGATTTTCAACTCTGAGCCGTCATTGGAGCGACGCGTGACGACGAGTTCGATCATGGTCTGCGCACGACTAGGGCGGTAGCGCCGGGACAATGGAAGCAGGGGAACCGATCGGTGAATCCTCTGTCGATCGAGGTTCCAGACTGGGCAGAACTTGCTATCCCGTGAGGCTGCCCATCCAACTCCGGAATTGACTCGCTGCGCAGGAGGCAAGGTGCGTGTGCAACAGTCGTTTGCCACCGTGGACCCGATGGTGCCGTAGTCGTCCCGGACACTGGCGAGCCAGGCTCTTCCGAAAGCCTGACCTTGCTCGGATACACCGAAATCTCCGCACTAGACGCGTTGGCCGCCGTCCAGAGGCCCATGTCGACGGCATGATCGGGGAGGGCAGGTCGGAGGAATAGGTATTAATGGGAGATCTCTTCATGACAGGAATCCTCCGTTCTGAATATGTTCGCCTTTACCCCATGGGTGTGGAAGCGTTCGGCGGCGTGTCGGCGCATGCAGTTGCTGCCTAGGTCATCATAGGGTGCTCCAGCGCAGATTGGGCACACACCTTGGTATGGATTCTTGCTTCCCCATGGGCCTACGACCGTCCGTATAAGCCCGCCGGATCCGGAGAGGCTTGGCCAATCGCGAATCGCTTTTTGGGTGCCACGTGGTGTTAGGCTAAGCTTCGAAGGCGGTCGTGCCTTCTTGGGATTCGGTGACGCGCTGGCGGCAGGCCCCTTGAATTGGGACGGGCTCCGCGGAGGGAGCCCTGGTTTGCGTGAGAGCAGCCTCAGGGGCGCGGGAAGAGGGCGACGGCTTGGCCGTTCAAGCGGGGATGGACTATCGCGACACCCGCAAATTGGCCCGACGCATAGTCGAAGGTCAAGACGGTATCTCGCGCCGTGCAATAGAGTTCGCCATTCGGGCCGAACCGCAGCCCGCGGGGGCGTTGGAAGGGTACATCGCCTGGCGGCGCGAACACGCGAACGAGCTTGCCATTGTTCCGGTCGTATTCCCTCACTGATGTGACGGCGTTTGGTGAACCGAACGGAAATTCGCTGGAAACCAGTACATTGCCGTCAGGGCTCACGGCCAAGTCCAGAGGGCTAACCTCGTCGTCGGCGATGAACTGACGCGCTACCTGAGAGCGTGGCAGGTCAAATACCAGAACCGTGTTCTGACCCGCTCCGTCTGGGCCGACGCCTGAGGAGAGGAAGAGGCGACCGTCTGCCGCAAAGCCGAAGCCCCGCGGGAATGGCACGACGCTTTCCGGAACAATGATGACCGGAGCGCCAACCAGGTCGGGATCAAATGCGGCGATTGTCTTGCGAGTGCGCAGGCCAACGTAGTAGCGTCCGCCCGGTCCAAGGACGCCGCCTCCCGGGTTGAGTCCCGAGATCTCGCCACTATCAAGGCGGACTTGACCTTCGAGATCGAGGGCGAGAATGCGGTCATTGCCGCTATTCAGGTATAGGAGGGCGCCATCGGGGCTTGCGCTCATCCCTCTCGGGTCGACGATACGATTGTCGCTGGAGAACTGGCCTTGAGCCTGTCCGTCGTGTGAGAAGGACAGCAGCGCGCCGAAGCCATCGCCATTTGCCCCTGAGGCGCTTGTTACCAGTATTGTCAAGAAGGCACTCCTTGGCTTGCCCAGACGCTGGCGCGATCGCGTCGACGCCTGGGGGCGTGGGGGCCGACCCCTTTTGCCGGATTGTCAGCAAAGGGGACCGGTAGACTATGCCAGGACTACAGCGTCGTACGTCGGATAGTCTGTGTACCCTCCAGCGTCACCGCCGTAGAACGTCGACCGGTCGTACGAGGATAGCGGGAGGTCATGACGGAGCCGGGACGGCAAGTCGGGGTTCGATACAAACAACCGACCGAACGCAACGAGATCGGCGCCGCCCTCCGCGATAATCTGTTCGGCCTTTGCGCCGGTGAAGCCGCCCGCAGCGATGAGGGGGCCTTTGAACCACCGACGGATGTCCTTTGACCAGACGTGCGCATCTTCGGCATCGATGTCAATGATGCCCCTCACGCGGGGTTCGATGACGTGGACATACGCGAGGTCGTAGTCGTTCAGCTTTTCCGAAACGTATTGGAAGGTGCCATGCGGGTTGCTGTCCGACATCGTTCCATACGTGCCGCTCGGAGACAGGCGGACGGCAACCTTGCCGGCTCCCCACACGGACGCAACCGCGTCGAGCGATTCGAAGAGGAAGCGAGCGCGGTTCTCTACGGGGCCGCCGTAGGCGTCGGTACGATGATTCGTCCCATCAAGGAGGAACTGCTCGAAAAGATAGCCATTTGCAGCGTGAAGCTCGACGCCATCAAAACCGGCTACCTTCGCCAGAGCTGCGCTCCGACGGAATTGGTCGACGATGAGAGGAATCTCTTCGATTTCGAGCTCGCGAGGGAGGATGAGTTCGGCTTCGGCAATGTTGCCATCTTCATTCCGAATGGCGGCATGCTCGAGAGAGAGCAGGGCCGACGGAGCGATCGGCGTAACGCCGCCGGTGTTGGCAGGGTGCGCCTGGCGACCGGCGTGCCAGATTTGGAGGAAGATGCGCGCTCCCTTTGCATGGACGGCATCGACGACTCGCTTCCAACCTTGGACGTGCTCGTCCGTATAGATGCCCGGGGCATCGACGTAGGCAACGGCCAAGGGCGACACTGCCGTTGCGTCCGTGATCAGCAGGCCGCCTTTTGTGGCTCTTTGCGTGTAGTACTCGACCATGAGGTCGCCTGGAACATTGCCCGCCTCCGTGCGCATACGGGTGAGGGGGGCAAGTACCACGCGATGCTCGAGGTTGTAGGACCCGACGGACGTGCTGCTGAATAGGTTTTCCATTGCCTGTGCTCCTGGATTTGGGTGACGGTGCCTGAATGTTGGTTGCAAATTCGGTGAAGCAGTAGAGGGCGTTCGGCAATAACAGTCATTCCAGGGGGGAATAAGACATCGGTGGCGAAGCCACTAGCGCCGGCGCGCCGCCAGCTGGCTGGCGGTCGTCACGCCGCGGAGAGGGAATTTCAGGTGAGGGGACGACCGCGGCGCTCTTGCGGTGGCCAGATGCTCGGCCGCATCTCTAGAGTGGCGATTGGGGGGGCGAACGTTTCAATGGTTCCTAGCCCCTCTGTGGGGTAGTGTGGCCTTCACTTCAGCAACTGATCAAGATTCGACGAAAGTCGGGCCTGGATGCGGTTTTCTGGTTCGCCCCAGAGGTCCACCAGCTAATCAATGATGTCTGTGGCTTGCCACGGCATTAATATGTTCCTGTTGACCGTTGCAAAGGAACCGTCCGTCTCCGGTAGCAATTTTTCGATAGGCATTCTGCTAACCAGATCTCGGCCTTTGGCACCGGCGACCATAGCAGGGCCGACGCTGAACCAACAACCCATCTCGACGGCACGCTGCAGCTCTTTCGCGGTGCCGGAGAACCAGTGGAGAATTGGCTTGCCCGCGGAAGGGTGTCTCTCCAGGTTGGCGTTGGCCGACCCATGGGGCCTCAAATCGATGTTCATTACCAAAGAAGAGGCTCAGCCGTTTGCGCTGGATAACCGGGGGATCGAAGGGGGAGAGTATGTGCACATACGGAGCCTCGGTGACAAGGTTTGCCGTCTCCAGCGCGGTTGGTTCCAACCAGTGCTGCACCTTGGTGTGTCCTGTTAGATGGACGGGAATGAGACGCCGTCGGCGGACGCTTGTTTCTAGAAGAGCAGAGACGGTGGGTTTGAACGCCGGGTTGCCGTAGCATATCGAATCGAGACTTACGAGTCCTTGTAACCGAAGCGCGCGATCAACCAGGTATTGAGCAAATTGTCCGTCCGTCGCCGGGCGCGGGCGGCGCTTCCATAGGAAGTGACGGTCCGCCAGCTCGTATGTCTGGAGCATCCCCTTGCGCTGAGAAATGGCCAGCTCGCCCGCGAAGAAACCGTACCGCAGTGCTCGTTTCGAGGGCTTGCGACTGTCCCACGGGTGGGATTCTTCCATTGGGGCTTCCTCGATGTCGCGTATTGACAGCGATCCCTCGTCTCGGATCCGGCGCAGAAGCATTGCGTAGTCGTCGCGGTCTACATTTGAAAATGACTGATTCGGAGCCTCCCGATGGCGACGCATTTCCGGCATGAAGGACCGATAGTCTGCAGTCGGAACATACGAGAGCGCGTGCGTCCGGTACTCGAATACCGTTCTTTCCGTCGACTGGGGCTACTCGAGGTCCAGGCGCTGGTAATCTGGGATACGGGTGTAAAGGATATGGTGATGGCTTCGCTCAATGACATTTATCGGTCAATCTGCACGTATCCCAGATGCTGAACAGCATTTGCTGTCGCCTCAGGGCCCTTGCCGAACGGTGCCTCCGTGTCCAGGCGTTGTGCGCGGAGCCAGATCGCGCGTGCTTGAGTATGATTGAGCTCGAGGGACTGGGATCTCAATTCGATGTTATCCGGAATAGCTGGCTCTCCATTTAGCGCAATATGTCTGCGTCCAGCCCATTCCGAGTAGGAATAACGACTATTCCCTCCTCGCCACTTCCCACGAAATCGAAGCGGCTGTTTAATTGCCGGTGACGAGACAGCGTTGCTATCCACCAATGCGCATGTTGCTGGGTGCGCTCGGTGCATCGGCGTACAAGTGGTTGGCAGCACGCCTTCCTGTCAGAACTGTCTCGTCCGTTGTTTTCCTCTCTCACGTAGTTCTGTAGCCGAGGTTTGATCGGCGGCGGCGCATCATCCACACCCCATTTCTTAGGTGCGGCGCCCTTTTTTTCTTCCCACGTTTGCACAGTTCACACCTGTGAGTCCACGTACCCGTCCGTATCTGACAAGGTGCGGAGGGGCCGTATGTATGTCGTTGGGGTATCTGGGGGGGGCGACCCGACCGATACCGGGTGGCACCCAGTGAAGCGATTGCCGTGGCCTTCAACCCGCAAAGCTTGCCCGTCATTGTCGCTGGGTAGCCTTGCTGGCTGCAACTGGCTGCTTCATTGTGTGCGTAGATAAGGTGCACGGGGCGCGAACGAAATCGCTGGGAAGACGCCCCCCTTTTTGCGATCGCCGGTTATGGGTCTAGGTTAGCGCAGGCCCAGCCGACGCTGCGCATTGATTCTGATTCCCCGAGGGAATAACACCTATTCGCTCCGGACTACTACCTCGAAGGCCATCATCGGTTGTGTAATGCCCAAAGGCGGGATCCAATGGGCAGGAGCCACTGAAGGGGATGGTGCGGTGAAACACCGCAAAGTCAAACAACCTCGTCGCCCTGTTGCCATCGGGATCTGCCGGACCTACCGCAGAGTGGAGCGTACTGGCATGACATTTTGGTCCCGTCATACGCGCTCTATCGGAATTGGAAGCACAACCGAGATTCAGAATGGCAAAACTTCACGGAAAGGTGGCACTGGTCACTGGTGGAAATAGTGGTATTGGCCTCGCGATCGCGAAGCGTTTTGTGGAAGAGGGTGCCTTTGTCTACATTACGGGGCGGCGGGAAGCTGAACTCGACAAGGCGGTCGCTATGATCGGTGGCAGCGTTGCGGGCGTGCAGGGCGATGTCCAGCGCCTCGAGGATCTTGACCGTCTCTATGCGCAGATTGGCGCCGAGAAGGGGCGTCTCGACATCCTCGTCGCGAACTCCGGTGTCATCGAGCCGCAACGCATCGATGAGATCACCGAGGAGAGCTTCGATAGGGTATTTGACATTAACGTGAAGGGCCTCGCTTTCACGGTGAAGAAAGCTCTTCCGCTGCTGAAAGACGGCGGATCAATCGTGGTCACTTCGTCGATTGCGAACTGCAAAGGGTTTCCGGCGTACAGCGCCTATAGCGCGACGAAGGCCGCTGTGCGTTCGTTTGTCCGGACCTGGACCGCGGAACTCAAGGATAGACGCATCCGCGTCAATGCGGTCAGCCCCGGGCCGATTGACACTCCGATTCTGGACTCACAAGCCAAAACGAAAGATCAGGCAAGCGAGCTGCGTGAGCGATTCGCCGCTGCAATTCCCTTGAATCGTTTGGGAGCACCTGGCGAAATCGCGTCGGCAGTACTGTTCCTCTCATCAGATGAAAGTAGCTTCGTCGCCGGCGTTGACCTGCCCGTCGACGGCGGCATGTCCGCTCTGTGAACTGCTTTGTGTACAGGCTTCATGTGGCTGTAGCGTAGCCTTTGGCCGAATGAGTCTCGGCAGCGGCGTATCCAACTCATATCTCGTTGGGCACGTCGCATTTTTTTCTTCCTTGGCCTTGTTCCGACCTCTAGACCCTTCCACTTCCGTGTCCTTCCCAGGGCCATCCGTGCAGGAGTTTCCACGCTCCACATCGCAAGGTCGTCTCGCCAGCGCCGTTGATGAGGGCCTATGACGAAACCCAGTCGCATTCTAGGACAGAAGGTCGATACGAATTTCTTGCTTACACCTCGCTCACTGTGGAAGGTCTCAGCCAAGGTTTCGTGCAAGTGCGCCGAAACATGCCAACTGGTGGCGTACAAGCAGTGTTCCGCGCTGGGCGGCCGCATGGAAGAAGTGCGCACGCTCTGTGGAGGGCACAGATGGATATGAAGCGCTGGCTTCTATCGTCCGCCAGGATGTCCGCTGAGCCTTTCGATAGAAAGGAGTCTACCGGCCGGCTAGAAGGCCGCGTTGAACCGTCACCGGAATACACAGCGTGTGTTGGCTTTGGACTTAGGTTGGCCACCGGCACCTCGGAAATAGCTGAGGAAGCATGCTGTTTCCGAAGCTCTGGCCTCTTCTGACGCGAACACAATCTAGATCTATAGCGTCAGCGGTCAATGGCCCGCACTGTGACCGCCGTCTACGTGCAAGATCTCGCCGGTCACGAACGGCGCGGATTCAAGGAACATTACGGCATCTACAACATCTGTCATCTCCCCCACGCAATTCTCTTTGAAACACCATCGATCACAAGGTGTGGCATGCCCGCGCACCGTTCGCGCTCGTACGGTCTCCGTCTCCTACTGAACGGTTGAGCGGTGTATCCCGCTTCGATATTTGGGGAATATAGATTTATAGCGGAATCGAAGTCCAGACAGCATCAGCGCGATGGAGATTTACTGCCTGGCGGGGGGCACTTCTTCTCCAGAGACGCAGTCAATTGTGTGCGCAGAATCGGCTTGCGTCCAGGGTATTCCGAGATCGCCCAAAGAATGGCCTCACGGCGTTGCTGGCTTGTGTCGTAGCCGTGGGTTTTCAGATAGTGATCAATGAAGTATTCAACCTCCCATTCCTCGGTCTCCGACACATAGATGCGGTCAAAATGTCTGCGATAGTGTTTGTTGTCCTTACCGGACCAGTCTCCCTTATTAAGCGTCATGATCATCCTCCTAAAATGCCAATATTGGTGCTCCGACTGTGTGTGCACCCGTAGTATTGTAAAGTGCGGTTGGCGTAAACACTTATAGTTGTTTTAGCTTCGCACGAAAAAAAGAACCCGCGCGGAGCACGGGCGGTTTGGGAGAAAAATGTCGTGGGTTTCAAATCACGACAGGCGCAGATTCTGTCTCGGCGTGAACGGTCCTGTCTACCTACGAAAGTGGGGTGCAAAAACGAAGGTTGAAACGCGACGTACAACCAGGACGGACACACCTTCTTGCCGCGAGATCAGCCACACAGCCCGCCCCCTTGTGTTCATGAAGGCAGTGCGGTGGATTCGTAACCGGAAAAGCCGATTCTTATGGCTCCTCCCGGTGGCTGACGCATGACGTCTCCTTGCTTGGTTCAGAGGTTGAAGACTGAGACTGCCTCGAGCAGCCGCTGGCCCTGTTCGTTCAATGCCGCAGACGCGGCGGCTGCCTCCTCTACCAATGCTGCATTTTCCTGCGTCACCTTGTCGATTTGCGTGATGGCCACGTTGACCTGCTCTATCCCACTCGTCTGCTCCGCAGACGTTGCCTAGCAGGCCGCTGAAATACCTCCGACCGAAGTCAGCGCTTCGAGTGGCTGAAGCGTTGATCTGAGAACTCCACACCCTACGACGTTTCATGCGCGGCGCCGACACCTTCACCGAAAGCCTGTTCACCATGCGGCGGCTCGAGGATTTTGTACCGAAGTCTCACCC
>NZ_BAAILO010000403.1:0-1999 GCF_054589115.1 Cupriavidus sp. 8B
CAGAAATGGGGGTATGTAGTCGAAATCCGATACACAGCCGAGCCCGATGACGACGCCATCTACGGCCCCGCGTCGGACCATAGCGATTACTTCACCAAGGCAGCTGCCGAGCAGGCCGCATTGCACTATGGCAAGCGAGCGATCGACGTGCTTCTTGCGCTTGGTTGATCTCACCCCGCTATCCCCATCCGCCTCGCTTCCTTCGCATGCTACGATCCACCGGAACGTTGAAACGATCCGTCGCTGGTGCGACAAGTTTGGCGCGGGGTTCGCGCATCGCGTGAAGACGGCCGGCCGCAAGCCGGGCAGCACCTGGCATCTGGACGAGATGTTTGTGACCCTGCGCGGCGAGCCCTACCTGCTGTGGCGGGCGGTCGACGAGCATGGCGCCGAACTCGACATCCTGCTGCCGCAGCGGCGCGACAAGGCTGCCGCCAAACGCTTCTTCCTCCGCGTGCTGCGCTCCTGCCCGGTACCGCGCAAGATTGTCACCGACCAGCTGCGCAGCTACACCGCCGCAAAGGCCGACATCCCGGAGCTGGCCGGCGTCAAACATGTATTCGTGAAGGCCACCGCCCGCGTGAACAACCGGGCGGAGAACAGCCACCAGCCGACTCGTGAACGCGAGCGGCGCATGCGTGGATTCCGCGACCCGAAGCGCACGCAGGCCTTCCTGTCGAACTTCGGTCCGATCCGGCAGCACTTCGCGCTGAAACGGCATCTGTTGCGTGCTTCGCTCTATCGCAAGCACCTCGCTGCGAGATTCGCTGCCTGGTACGAATTCACTGACGTGGCCCAAAATCCGTCAACCGCTTCCTGAGCAGCGGGCTCGCTCGCCACTGACTTGTCTTGCTAGCGGCAAGTTGACAGTGCCGGGGAAATCTATTGGACGCCGAGCCTTACTGCAAGCCGCGCTGCACACGGCTACCGCCAGAAATCGCATTGAAAGTACGAATACCAGAAGATGCAGCCACCGGGAAAATGCTCCACATGCACGAAGTCGATGGCCGGCAGTTTGCCGTATCCGACGATTCCCAATCTGCGCTGGACGCGGCGACCCGGGAGGCCATCGACAATGCCAAAGATCGCAGCCGCTGACGCGGCACTGGGCCCCAGGGCGCACTGCTTCCGGTGCGTGGTCTGCGGGCACGTATCCGCCGGCCGGATTCCTGGGCGAGGTAAAGGGGACGGCAGCTTCCGTTCCCCCTCACCGCCGCCACGAGCAGGACGGGCAGATTTGTCCTAGCTGCTTCGAGGAAGCGGAATGGATTTAGGTCGGGCAGCACACAAAAGGTTCTGGCCCGGCCAAAGCAGCATAGACCTTCTCCCGGGCATAAACTGGAAGGAGGCGGCGGCCGCAGTGTGTCCTGGCGCCCAATTTGTTAGCCGCCGGGCAGGCTCCCGAGCGTGGCGGGAGCCTGCCGCGCGGCGATAGCCACGCCACGCCGAAGCTGCCTTCTCAAATGCCATGAGTTACATTCGCGCACCGTTCACCGACGATCAGGTCCAGAACCTCAACGAGAACCAGGTCGGCCTCGGCGGCCCGGTTCTGCGCGCCTTCACCTGCAGGAACAGCGCCGATCACCGCCACGGAGTCGAAGGTGGCGCCCCTGGCATCCTGATTGCCACCAAGTACGGCTGGGTTTGCCCACACTGCAACTACAAAAGGGACTGGGCATTCGCAATCATGGCGACCCGGTTGACTCGCCCGCCGACCGCCATCCAATCCTTTGTCTATACGACGCCCTCAATCGAGAAGGCCAACATCCTCCTCGGTCAATATGAACGGCTTGCGGCAACCGAGCGCCCCGGCGCCGCCGTGATGGTCGCCTGCATCAAGAATCGCATCGCGGAAATGTCGCTCCCCGGGTTCGGCACTATCGAGCTCAGCGAGATCCCCACTGACGCGGTGGTGAGACGATCAGAAGGGCGTAATTACCGGATCGTCTCGGGGCAATCACATCTCCAAGCCGCCCTGCGCCTGACCGGCCGCGCGCTA